>CAKUJL010000001.1 GCA_934661715.1 uncultured Oscillospiraceae bacterium
CGGGGACCTTCTCACCCGTCACGTGGTAGATCAGGACCTTTTCGCCGCCCTGCGGGTACATCGCCTTGAGCGGCATGACCTCCATGTTCTGCTCGTGGCTGACGAGCTCGCGGTAGCGCTGGATGCACTCGGGCTTGTTGTCTTCGATGCCGAAGACGATGCGCGGCACCTTCAAAAACTTCTGAAGAAGCCGGCAGCCGGCGATGACGTCGAACGAGTAGTCGATCATCGCGCGGGTATCGGAGGTGATGTAGGGCTCACACTCTGCGCCGTTGATGATGACGCACTTGATCTGGTTGAGATTCTTAACCGTCAGCTTGACGACCGTCGGGAAGCCCGCGCCGCCGAGGCCGACCAGACCGCTTGCACGCACGGCGTCCAGAAAGTCCTGCATGGTCTCGAGCTTCGGAGGTGCGATCCCCTCCCAGCGGGCATCCAGCCCGTCAGACTCGATTTCGACCGTCTGCATCATCCGGCCGTTGGAGCCCAGCATTTCGCCGATCTTCTTGACCGTGCCGGAGACGCTTGCGTAGATCGGTGCGGAGACAAAGCCGCCGGGTTCGCCGATCAGCTGGCCGGTTTTGACATAGTCTCCGACCTTGACCACCGGTTTGGCCGGCGCACCAATGTGCATGGCCATCGGAATGACCACCGAATCCGGCAGCGGCAGCTTGACCGCGCTCATCTGCGCCGTCGCCTTGTGCCCCGCTACATGGATTCCATGTAAGTACCGCTTCAATCAAATTCCTCCCTCAAATGTTCATTTTGGAACATACTGTTACGATTTGGTGTATTTGCTGAGAATGCCTGCCTGCCGCGCCCGCCGGGAAACCAGCTGTGCGCACAGACCGGTAAATATCCCGGTCACAATGCTAGATACCATCAGAACCGGAAGATAATACAAAAGTGCCTGCGTGCGGGTGATGAAAAGCGCCGCCGCCATCTGCCCCAGATTGTGTCCCATCGCGCCGAACGCGCTGAGCACCCAGAGCTTCTGTTCGCCGAGCGGTTTTTTGAGCGCCCACATCACAGCAAATGCGGCCGTGCCGCCCGCGATGCTGTAGAAAAACGCCATCGTCTGGCCGGTAAGTAAGCTTCCGAGGCTGACTCTGACGAGCATCGTCCCGAGCGCCCAGCCGGGGCCTACCCAGAAAAGCGTCAGCATCGTAAAGACGTTGCTCAGGCCCGGCTTAATGCCCGGAATGGCGGTGAGCGGCGGCAGCTGCGATTCAATGACGAAGACCACGAGCCCTGCCGCGGTGAGTAAGGACGCGAGCGTAAGCTTTTGCAGCTTTTTCATGGCAGGCTCCTTCCGCCCGCAACGGCGTCGACGCCGTTCTCCTTTGTATCGCCTGCAAACCGGATGACGAGCCGGTTCGGCAGGCACACGATCGGGCCGGTTCCCTCGCGAAGATATCCGTGCGCCACGCAGATCTGGTCGGGGCAATCGGCGGATAGGACGCGCACGCCGTCTTCGGAAATTTCGATGGTGTTACCGCCAACGGGGCCGGAGATTTCGATGGTCTCCGGTGGACCCGCGTGCGGCAGCTGAATGGTCTGCGCCAGTGTGCCGTTCTGATAAATCTCAACCTGATCGCCGGCGCCGCCGGGAAGCAGCTTCCACACAAGAAGCAGCGCCGCGGCAAGACCGGCAAAGAGAAATGCCCATGTTCTGTTTTTCATCGCGCGATCACCTCAAAGCCGCGCTCGGAGCGGAAGCTGTCTTTGAGCCCCTCGGTCACGAAAATTTCGCCGGAGTCCAGCAGGAACACGGCCTCAAAAACGCCGCTTTCGCGCCAGAATTCTTCCGCCTTTGGAAGGCCCATCACGAAAAGCGCCGTGGAAAGTCCGTCGGCCAGCACGTCGTTTTCGCTCACGACCGTCACAGACGCGAGACCCGTTTTTGCCGGCCAGCCGGTTTTGGCGTCTAAAATGTGCCAGTAACGTTCGCCGTCTTCTTCAAAATAGCGCTGATAGCCGCCCGAGGTCACGACGCTGACGTTTTTCCCGGAGACGTAGCCGAACAGGCTTTCCAGACTCGGGTCCTGAAGTCCCACCGTCCAATCGGAGCCGTCCGGCTTCGCGCCCACGAGCGTCACATTGCCGCCGAGGGACAAAACCGCCGAGGTGATGCCGGAAGCCGTCAGACTTTCTCTCGCCTTTTTGGCCGCAAAGCCCTTGCCGATGCCGCCGAGATCGACGGCCATTTCCTCGGGAAGGCTGTAGGGGCAGGTCACATCGGGTAATTTTTCATAGCCGGCATGAGAAAGCGCCGCGTCAATATCCTTCTGCTGCGGAACATGCGCGGTTTCCGTGCCGAAGCCCCAGAGCGTCATGAGAGGATACACCGTCGGGTCATACGCGCCGTCCGTTCGCCGGGCAATATCGAGCGCGTCTGCAAGCACTTCCAGCGTGTCCGGCTCTTCGCACGAGCCGCCCGCGTTGAGGCTTGCGATCTGGCTTGCCGCGCTCTGCGCCGAGAGCTTCCGGTCGAGCGCAGCGATCTCTTCTTCGCAGCGGTCGATGGCTGCTTGCGCGTTTTTTCCATATGCGGTGAGCTGCATGACCGTGTCCATGGCAAAAAACTCGGTGGTCGACGCTTTCGGCGCACAGCCGCACAGCGCCGCGCAGAGGACGAGCGCCAGGAGCGCCGCAATGTACTTTCCTGTTTTTGTCATGCCGCTATCCCGTCTTCCATCCGCTTCGTTTTTTGCCGTTTTGTGGGGGGTGCGCGGGGAAAAGCCTTTCGCGCTTTCGCTCCGCATGTCTATAAGCATAAATCATTTCACGCAAAAAATCAAGTTTTCTTTTGCAAATTACGAAAAAATCGCTTAAAAATATAAGAAATAATTAGTATTTTTTTATCGATATAAATTTCCTTATATTTTATATCATTTTTCGCATAATTCCATATTTAACATATGATATATGACAATTCATATAACAGTATTCCAGTTTTATCCGCGATTCCGGATTTCGGCAGCAGCGGTGCCTGCGTGCTTTGTCTGTGAAAAATCGGAAAATGTCCGGCGCGGCGCGTCGGCTTCTGTCCGGTCCGGCGGATTGCTTCCGCTTGCGTGAAGAATCTTTACGCGTCTTGTCATATGAAAAATCATATCGCTTTTTGCGGTTTTTCGCAAAAAAAGCGAAGAGCCCGAGGGCTCTTCGCCGAAATCCGTGTCAGGAATTTTTCTGATTGCTCTGCCGCAGGACCCGCTCGATCTCCTGCTGGGTCTGCATGACCTCGTCGTGAAAGCTCTTGGCCGAGACGCGGACGGCCCCGTGGCCGAGGATGATGAGCTGCTCTAAATTATCGGACGTCGCCACGCGCACCTTTTTCCGGCCGCGCAGTTCATACGTGACGCGCTCGATATACGAGTCGGCGGTCTCGGCCTCCTGCGTATACACAATATAAATATTGTGGTATTTTTCGACCGTGCCGAGATTCTGCGGCACCTTATACGCGTCGAAGACCAGAATCAGGTTGCAGCCGCGGTAGCCCTGATAGTTGCAAAGAAGGTTCATGAGCACGTGCCGCGCCGCGTCCAGACTGTCCCGGCCGATTTCCTTGAGCTCGTCCCAGGCAAAAATGATGTTGTATCCGTCAACCAGGACAAATTCCTCCGCGGGCTCCATCTGCCGAAGAAGCTCACGCTTGTCCTGCGAGCGAAGGGCCATCATCGGAAGAACGTCTCTTCTTTTGATTTGCCCGTAGGTGCGCTCAAAAATGGCCAGCAGCTCCTTCTCCAGCTCCGGGGCCCCGCCGGGTGCGACGGAGCGCACGATGCGCTTCGGTTTTTCCGGCTCTTCGGCTTCCCGGAAGGAAAGCAGCGGCAGGTGCGCCATCCGGTCGACCTCGTCCCATTTGACTTCGAAGCCCGCGCCGTGGCTGCAAAAGACCGAGCCCGTCGGGTGAAGCAGGTCCCGCTCGGAATCGTAGCCGATGCTCCGCACGATCTCGTCCTGGTCAAAGCAGGGCCGGTAGCCGCCCGGAAGATAGGAAATTCTCCCCTGCCCTTTCGTGTACGCAGTTACCTCCGCCGTGTAGCCGCGCAGAAGGCGCACGGGGCCGCTGCCTGTTAAAGCCGTCCGGCCATCTGCAATTTCCGGCGGGCGTATTTCCGCGTGCATCCGCTCAAAATCCGTCATCGCCCGGCCCGCCATATTAGAAGGCAGCTCCAGACGGAAGCTGTACCACGGCTCGAGCAAAACGGACTTCGCCTTTTTGAGGCCCTGCCGCACCGCGCGGTACGTCGCCTGCCGGAAATCGCCGCCTTCGGTGTGCTTGAGGTGCGCTTTTCCCGAGAGGATCGTGATGCGAAGATCGGTCACGGGGCTTCCCGTCAGAACGCCCGGCTGCACCGTCTCCTGTAAATGCGTAAAAATAAGCCGCTGCCAGTTCCGCGCGAGAACATCCTCGCTGCACATCGTGTCGAAGACAAGGCCGCTTCCGGGCTCTCCGGGCTCTAACAGCAGGTGCACCTCGGCATAGTGCCGCAGGGGCTCATAGTGGCCCACGCCCTCGATGGGCTCAGCGATCGTCTCTTTGTAGACGATGTTTCCCTCGTCGAAGCGGACGTTCAGCCCGAAGCGGTTTTGTATCAGCCTTTGCAGAATTTCCATCTGCACGGGGCCCATGAGCTGCACGCGAATTTCCCGCAGCGCGTGGTCCCAGACGAGGTGCAGCTGCGGGTCTTCTTCCTCGAGCCTTTGCAGCTTCAAAAAAGCGCCCTGCGTATCGTCGGTGTCGACCTGCATCCGGTATTCGAGAACCGGCTCCAGAACCGGCGAGGCCGCGCCCTTTCCCGCGCCCAGATGCTCGCCCGCCTGCGTCCGGCTCAGGCCCGTCACGGCGCAGATTTGCCCTGCCCGCACGCGCTGCGCCAGCGTAAATTTCCGCCCGGAGTAAAGCCGCAGCTGGTCGGCCTTTTCCTCCCAGTCAGGGCTCGACAGCGTCTGCTTGACGGTGAGCTCGCCGCCCGTGACCTTCAGAAACGTCAGGCGTTCGTCCTTTTCTCCACGCGCGATCTTGTAGACCTGCGCGGAAAATTCCTGCGGATAGCCTGGCTCCTGCGTGAACCGCTGCAAGCCGGAAAGAAGCGCGGAAACGCCCTCTACTTGCAGCGCCGCTCCAAAATAGCACGGGAACACGCGCCGTTTTGCGATAAGCGCCGCGATCTGCTCGTCTTTTAAGCGCCCCCCGGAGAGCACCTGCTCCATGAGCGCTTCATCCAGAAGCGAGAGTTCTTCGTGAAGGACTGGTTCTTCCTGCGTGAAATCCACGCAGTTTTCCGAAAGCTCGGCCTTCAGCTGCGAGAGAACCGCCTCCCGGTCAAAGCCGGGAAGGTCTGTTTTGTTGACAAAGAGAAACGCCGGGATATTGTACCGCCGCAGCAGGTTCCAGAGCGTTCTCGTGTGGCTCTGCACGCCGTCGGTGCCGCTGATGACCAGAAGCGCGTAGTCGAGCACCTGAAGTGTCCGCTCCATTTCGGACGAAAAGTCCACATGACCCGGCGTGTCGAGAAAGGTGATGTCCGCGCCGGCCAGTGGAAGGCCTGCAAGCTTTGAAAAAATCGTGATGCCGCGGGCGCGTTCCTGCTCGTCGGTGTCGAGAAAGGCGTCCCCGTGGTCGACCCGGCCGAGCCGCCTCGTTGCGCCGCCTTCATAGAGCATCGCCTCGAGAAGCGTCGTCTTTCCCGCGTCGACGTGCGCCATCACGCCGATACAGAGCTGTTTCATAAAAATACCTCCCGGTCGGAAGACGTAAAATCAAACGAAAAGCGCCCGAAGCCGTCGTGGGCCTCGGACGCCTTATGTAATATTGTAAGCGCTTTGGGGAAATTATGCAAGCAGCTTTTCGAGCGCGGCGATCTTCAGGCTCGTGCAGAAGACCTCCATCGCCTTTTCAAGCTCGTGGACGGGAGGAAGGCTCGGTGCGATGCGGATGTTGGAGTCCTGCGGGTCAACGCCGTAGGGGAACGTTGCGCCAGCGCCGGTCATCACAACGCCCGCTTCCTTGCAAAGAGCCAGCGTCCGCTTGGCAAGACCGGGGTTCGTGTTCACGGAGACAAAGTAGCCGCCCTTGGGCCGCTGCCAGGTCGCGATCTCGAGCGGCGCGATCTCCTGATCGAGCGTTTCGAGGACGCACTTGAACTTCGGGCCCAGGATCGCCGCGTGCTTTTTCATGAGGGCCAGCGTCGTCTCCTTGTCCTTGAGGTACAGCACGTGCCGCAGCTCGTTGACTTTGTCGTAGGAGATCATCTGGATGCCCATCAGCTTCTGCATGTACGCCTGATTGGCCTCCGAGCAGGCCATGACGGAAACGCCCGCGCCGGGGAAGGTGATCTTGGAGGTCGAAGCGAACTCGAAGACCATGTCGGGGTTGCCCGCCTCGCGGCAAAGCGTGAGAATGTCTTCGAACGGAACGAAGTCGCCGTCGAATTCATGCACGCAGTAGGCGTTGTCCCACATGAGCATGAAGTCCTTCGCCGCGGGCTTCATCTTTGCAATGCGGTGCACGGTCTCGTCGGAGTAGACGATGCCGTCGGGGTTCGAATACTTCGGCACGCACCACATACCCTTGACTGCCGGGTCACGGATCAGCTCTTCGACCATGTCCATATCGGGGCCCGTGGGGGTCATGGGGACGGTGATCATTTCGAAGCCGAACGACTGCGTGACCTTGAAGTGCCGGTCGTAGCCGGGCGCGGGGCAGAGCCACTTGACGCTGTCGAGCTTGCACCACGGCGTATTGGAGTGGAGCATACCGTGCGTATAGGCCTTGGAGACCGCGTCATACATTAACGTCAGCGACGCGCTGCCGCCGATGAAGCACTCTTCCGGCTTGCAGCCGAGGATGCCGGCAAACAGGCGCTTGGCGGACGGAAGACCGGAGAGCTCGCCGTAGTTGCGCACGTCCATGCCGTCGCACATGCACTGGTCGGGGCTGTTCAAAATCGTCAGTATGTCGGAGACCAGATCGAGCTGCTCCTTGCCGGGCTTGCCTCTGGCCATGTTGAGCTTGAGGTTCTGCGCCTTGAGCGCCTCGAACGCGGCCTGTGCGTGCGCCAGCTCCTGTTTCAGTTCCTGCGTCGTGAGATTCTTATATGCAGTGCTCATGATGTTCTGAACCCTTTCTTTATGTCGTTTTCGTTCTCTTTGCGGTCTAACGCCGCCTGTTATCTATAGTATACCAGTTATCAGGCAAAAAGCAAGTGAAGAAACCACCTGAAACATTCTTCGATTCCGCAAAAATGCCCGCCGGAAACCGGCGGGCATTTGGAGATATCGCTTACTTGGCAGCCTTGGCCTTCTTCTCGCGCTCGATGCGGGAGATGAACAGGGCGCAGGTTGCGTCGCCGGTGATGTTGAGGGTGGTACGGCCCATGTCGAACAGCTTGTCGACGCCCGCGATGATCGCGATGCCTTCGACCGGCAGACCGACCTGCGTCAGAACCATCGCCAGCATGATCATGCCGGCGCCCGGCGTACCGGCGGTGCCGATGGAGGCGAGGGTCGCGGTGACGACGATCATGGCCATATCGCCGAGCGTGAGGTTCACACCGTAGCAGCAGGCAATGAAGACCGCGCAGACCGCCTGATAGATGGCAGTGCCGTCCATGTTGATGGTCGAGCCGAGGGGCAGGACGAAGGAGCTGATCTCAGGCTCCGCGCCCATGTTGTTGCAGCACTCGATGTTGACAGGAAGCGTTGCAGCGGAGGAGGTGGTGGTGAACGCCGTGATCATCGCCGGGGCAACGCCCTTGAAGAAGGCGATGGGGCTCATCTTGGCCAGGAACTTGACGGACAGGCCGTAGACAACGACGACATGGACAATATAGCCGATGTAGGCCACGCCGATGACGAGCGCCAGCTTGCCGATGATCTGCGGGCCGTTGACGGCGACGACGTTGGTCATCAGGCAGAACACGCCGATGGGGGTGAAGCGGATGATCATCATCATGATCTTCATGACGACTTCGAAGCAGCAGTTGACGAGCTCTCCGACCTTCTGGCCCTTTTCGCCCGCAGCCAGAACGCCCGCGCCGAGGAAGATGGCGATGACGATGACCGGCAGCATGTCGGCGTTGACCATGGGCTTGAAGAAGTTATCGGGGAAGATGTTCACGATAACCTGCATGATCGAAGGAGCTTCCTTCGCTTCATACGCAAGCTCGCCCAGTTCCGCAGAGGGAAGCGGGGTGAAGTAGCCCTTGAAGAGGTTCACGAGCACAAGGCCGATGACGACGGCGACGGCGGTGGTGAACATGTAGTAGATGAAGGTCTTCAGACCCACGGAGCCGACTCTCTTGAGGTCGTTCAGCGAGATAACGCCGTCGGCGATCGAGAGCAGGACAACGGGAACGACGAGGAACTTCAGCAGGTTCACGTAGATCGTGCCGATGGGCTTGATCCACTCGGTGGTGAAGTCCGCCAGACCCGCGAAGGTGAAGATCAGGCCAGCCGCGATACCCGCGAGCATACCGATGAAAATCCACCCGGCAAGACTTAATTTCTTCTTTTCTTTCATACCCTTTTTCTCCTTGAGAGCAAAAATTTGCGGTCGGTCTTTCACATCCTCCCGCATCCTGATTGTACCATTCCCGTTAAGCGGTGTAAAGGATTTTCTGCATCGTGTTAAATTTTCGTGAAGTTCTCCAAAGTTTTCGTTGTGATTTTGACAAAAACAACGGTTTGTTTTGTTCCGATTTTGTAACTATTCCACATTTTCCATTCCGCATGACGCAGGATTTCCTGCAAACGCAAAAAAGTGCGCAGCCGCAAAAAAGCAGCTGCGCACGGGGGTTTCCGGAACCTTTCTGCAATTATTCCACAGTCGTAGTGTAGCCGCAGAACCGGATGGCTGCCTTGGCAAGCTCGGCGGTGGGGTCGATGAAGGGGCCTTCTTCGGGGAGGGTGTCGGCGACGATGGGAAGCTCGGTGCAGCCGAGGATGAAGTAGTCCGCGCCCTTTTTGCGAAGACCGTCCAGAAGGGCTTTCCACGTGTCTTCTTCGGGCGCAAGCGGCTTCGAGGCCTTCACGACATCGTAAATGAGGTGCATGAGGGTGTCCTTCTCCGCGTCGTCGGGGATGAGGTAGGAAACGTTCTCCTTCTCGAGCGCTTTGTTATAAAGCCCCGAGGCAAGCGTTCCCTTCGTCGCAAGGACGGCCGCGGTCTTGCCGGGGTAGAACTTTGCGCAGGCCTTGGCCGTGGCCTCCAGCATGCTCAGAAACGGAAGCTTCGTCTCCGATTGCAGCTGCGGCAGAAAATAGTGCGCCGTGTTGCAGGGCATGATCACGCAGTCTGCCCCGCACGCTTCCAGAGAGTGAAGCGCCGAGCGCATTTCAGGAAGCGGGTCTTTGCCTCCGGAGAGGATGGCCGCCGTGCGGTCGGGGATCTGGGCGTTGGAGTCAATGTAGACGCGGATGTGGTCATTGTCGCAGCCCGCTTTGGTGAGCAGCGTGATTTTGCGGAACAGGTCTGCCGTAGCCAGCGGGCCCATGCCGCCGAGAATGCCGATGGTCTTTTTCATAAAAGCGTCTCCTTGTTGCATTTCGTTGTATTTTTTATCCGGTGATCAGGCCCTGCGCGACCTTGATGGCCAGCAGGATGAGCACGATGATGATCGTGGGCTTGACGATCTTCGAGCCGTTTTTGATGGCGAGGCCGGAGCCGAGGTAGTGGCCCAGAACGCTCGTCACCGTGCCGATGAGGCCAAGCGCGATGAAGACCTTGCCGCTCATGAGGCTCGTCACGAGAGAGCCGATGTTCGACGCGAGATTGACGAGCTTCACGTTGCCCGCCGCCGTGCGCACGTCCATTTTGGCAAGGTTGCAGAAGATGAGGATCAGAAACGTTCCCGTGCCCGGCCCGTAGAACCCGTCATAAGCGCCCACGACGAGGCTGGCCGCGCAGACGATCGCCATCTGCTTTTTGGGCTCAATGATCCCCTTTTCCTCCGGGAGCTGGCGCTGCCGGAGAACGACGAAGGCCACGACCGGAAGAACGATCAAAAGCAGGTATTGCAGATATTTTTCCTCGATCATGAGCTGAAGCTTCGTGCCGAAATGAGAGCCCACGAGCGCAAGGACGATGGCCGGAACGCCGAGCTTCCAGTCGACGTAGCCATTTTTGATGAACCGGCCCGTGGACGCGATCGTTCCGAGTCCGGCGGATAATTTGTTCGTGCCCAGCGCGTAATGGGCGGGAAGTCCCGCGATCAGATAGGTCGGCACCGAGATGATGCCGCCGCCTCCGGCAATCGCGTCCGTGAACGACGCCAAAAACACGCCCACGGCCACGATCACGGCCATTTTGAGTGTCAGCTGTTCAGGACCCATGATTCAGATCTCCCCTCTTACCGCGCGGCGGAGCATCCACGCAACACCGTCTTCCGCGTTGCTGGGGGCGATGACGTCGGCGGCTTTTTTCGCCTGCTCACCCGCATTCCCCATTGCCGCGCCAAGCCCTGCGTACTTTATCATCGCGCAGTCGTTGCCGCTGTCTCCCATGGCAAGAACCTGTTCGCGCGGGATATGGAGCTTTTCGGCCAGGGCCTTCAGCGCAACGCCCTTGTCGGTGCCGCGGCTCATGACCTCGAGATCGACCGCCCAGCCGCCGTCGGTCAGGAAAACCGGCAGGTCCTTTACGCCCTCATAGGCGATGTCATATTCCTTCCGGTTCGGAAAGGTGACGTAGAGCTTGAAGACCGGGCAGTGCATGGCTTCGACATACGCGTCCAGATCGTCGACCACGATGTGCGTCTTTTCCATCAAAGGCCGCATTTTTTCTTCCATGTAATTTGTCAGGTGCTCTGCGCACCAGCGGGAATGCCGGACGGAAAGTCCCGTGTAAAGGTGCACCATGCAGTCTGCCTTCGCAACGGCGCGGTAGGCCGCTTTTCCGAGTTCCTCGGGCATGCTGCACGAGAATAATTCCTCCATTGTCCACACGTCGAGCACATACGCGCCCGTGCCGCAGCTGATATAACGTACCTCTGGCAGCTGCCGCAGGATGTCCTGCACCTCGACAAAGGACCGTCCCGTGCTCACCACGATCTCGATGCCCGCCGCCTTGGCCTCCTGAATTGCCGCTCTGGTCGCGGGCGTAATGGAATTGTCCGGCGCAAGGAGCGTGCCGTCGACGTCCAGCGCCGCCAAACGAATTGCCATAAAAATTCCCCACTTCATAATATTATCTTTCCGCGCCCTATTCTACCAGCATCCGCTTTCTAAATCAATGCACGGAAATTCACAAAATCTTCTTTTTTTACGCTTTTGACTATGCTATAATGACCTTTGCAATTTCAACAAATCACTTCGCGCCGCAAGGGCGCAGGAAGGCAGAGATATATGGGACTGTTTACAAAAATGTTCGGAACGCGATCGGAGCGCGAGGTCAAAAAGCTTACGCCGCTGGTCGACAAGGTCATGGCGCTCGAAGCGCCCTACAAGGCTTTGACCGACGACGAGCTCAAGGCAAAAACGCCGGAATTCAAAAAGCGGCTTTCTAACGGCGAAACGCTCGACGACCTGCTTCCCGAGGCGTTCGCGACCATCCGGGAAGCTGCCAGCCGGGTTCTCGGCATGCGGCCTTACCGCGTGCAGGTCGTAGGCGGCGTGGTGCTGCATCAGGGACGCATTGCCGAAATGAAGACCGGCGAAGGCAAGACGCTCGTTGCGATCCTGCCCGCGTACTTAAACGCGCTCACCGGTGAGGGCGTGCACATCGTCACCGTGAACGATTACCTGGCCAAGCGCGACTCGGAGTGGATGGGAAAGGTCTACCGCTTCCTGGGTCTCACCGTCGGCCTCATCGTCCACGATCTGACGCCCGCGGAAAGACGCGCCGCCTACGCGGCCGACATTACCTACGGCACCAACAACGAGCTTGGCTTTGACTACCTCCGCGACAATATGGCCATTTACAAAGAAGAAATGGTCCAGCGCGGGCACGCCTTTGCCATCGTCGACGAGGTCGACTCCATTTTGATCGATGAGGCCAGAACGCCGCTCATCATCTCCGGCAAGGGCGAGGAATCGTCGAAGCTCTACGAGATGGCGGACTACTTTGTCGCGCGTCTTAAAAAGCAGGTCTTCTCCACGACGGACGACAAGGAGCTTCAGGACCAGTACGACTGCGACTACATCGTCGACGAAAAGGACCGCACGGTGTCTCTGACCCAGCAGGGCATCAAAAAGGCCGAGGAATTCTTTGGCGTCGAAAATCTGGCCGACGCCGAAAACGCCACGCTCTCGCACCACATCAATCAGGCGATGAAGGCCAGAGGCCTCATGAAAAAGGACATTGACTACGTGGTCAAAGACGGACAGGTCATCATCGTCGACGAGTTCACGGGCCGTTTGATGTACGGAAGACGTTACAACGAAGGCCTTCATCAGGCGATTGAAGCAAAAGAAGGCGTCTCGGTCGCAAGTGAAAACAAGACGCTTGCTACCATCACCTTCCAGAATTTCTTCCGCCTTTACGGGAAGCTCTCCGGCATGACCGGCACGGCGCTCACGGAAGAAGAGGAATTCGGCGGCATTTATAACCTCGATGTCGTCGAGATTCCGACGAACAAGCCCGTCATCCGAATCGACAACCCCGATATCGTCTACAAGACGGAGGCCGGAAAATTCCGCGCCGTTATCGCAAAGATCAAGGAATGCCACGCCAAGGGCCAGCCGGTTCTGGTGGGCACGATCTCGATTGAAAAGTCCGAGCTTCTGTCGCAGCTATTAAAGCGCGAGGGCATCGCCCACAACGTTCTGAACGCCAAGCACCACGAAAAAGAGGCCGAGATCGTCGCGCAGGCGGGCCATCTGGGTGCGGTCACGATCGCAACCAACATGGCGGGCCGCGGCACCGATATCATGCTCGGCGGCAACGCGGAATTTATGGCCAAGAGCGACCTCAAAAAGCAGGGTCTTTCGGACGAGCTCATCGCCGAGTCCAATTCCTTCGCCGAGACGGACGACGCGGAAATTCTCGCCGCGAGAGCCGCCTACAACGAGGCCTACGCGAAATACAAGGTAGAGGTCGACAAGCAGGCGGAGCTTGTCCGCAAGGCAGGCGGCCTTTTCATCATCGGCACCGAGCGGCACGAGTCGCGGCGTATCGACAACCAGCTGCGCGGCCGTTCCGGCCGTCAGGGAGACCCCGGCGAAACGCAGTTCTATCTGTCGCTTCAGGACGACGTTATGCGCCTGTTTGGCTCGGAGCGCGTGATGCACATGATGGAGACGCTCGGCATCGACGAGGACACCCCGATCGACGCGAAAATCCTCTCGGGCGCAATTGAAAACGCGCAGAAGACGGTCGAAAGCCGGAACTATCAGGCGCGTAAGAGCGTTCTTGAGTACGACGACGTCATGAACACGCAGCGAAAGATCATCTATGAGCAGCGCCGGCAGGTGCTTGACGGCGAAGATTTGCAGAAGAACATTCAGTCCATGATGCAGTACTACGCCGAAAGCTACGTCACGAACGCATTTAAGGGCCAGCCGCATCTGGAGTCCCGGCAGGCGTTCTTTGAGCTTATGAGCCACTTTGAAAACATCTGCTTTGCCAAGGGCGCGTGGATCGCGACGGACGAAGAGCTCGGCTCCATGAACGCAGAGCAGATGGAGGAACGTATCCTCTCCATGATGCGCAAGACGTATGCCAAGAAGGAAGAGCAGTACGGAAGCCCCATCATGCGAGAGCTCGAGCGCGTGATGACGCTGCGCGTGGTCGACGAATACTGGATGGACCACATTGACGCGATGGACGATCTGCGGCAGGGCATCCGCCTGCGGGCCTACGCGCAGACCGACCCCGTCATCGAGTATAAGCGCGAGGGCTTTGACATGTTCGAGGCCATGACGAACGCGATCAAAGAAGAGATCGTGCGCCGCGTCTTCCTCGTGCGTCTGCGCACGAACGAGGAGGTCAAGCGCGAACGTGTCGCGAAGATCACCGGCGAAGGCGGCGGCGGAGACAAGACTGTCAAGCGCCAGCCCGTGGTCAAAAAGATCAAGGTCGGCCCGAACGATCCCTGCCCCTGCGGCAGCGGCAAAAAGTATAAAAAATGCTGCCGCGACAAGGATCTGGCCGCCGAACAGGGAAAGCAGGCATAAAAGCACGCATTGGGCGGAGGATATTTGTCCACCGCCCTTTGCACGATTGAGGATACTTATGATTCATACGATTCAAAAAGGAACGCTGGAATATCTGACCGCGGACGCGCTGGAAGGAAGCGTCCACTGCTTCACCACGCGCTTCGGCGGCGTGAGCACGGGGCAGTTTGAGACGCTCAATCTCGGCACGAGCCGCGGCGACAGCATGGAAAACGTGCGCAGGAACTACGAAATTCTGGGCGCTGCCGTCGGCTTTTCGCCCGAGGACGTCGTGCACACGTGGCAGGAGCACACGGACACGATCCTGCGCGTCGGAAAAGACGACCGCGGCAAGGGCCTGTTTCGCAACCAGCCCGAGGTCTGCGACGGTTTAATCACCGACGAGCCCGGCGTGGCGCTCGTGTGCTTCGCCGCGGACTGCACGCCGGTTTTGCTGTTTGACCCCGTCAAAAAGGTCGTCGCCGCCGTTCACGCGGGCTGGCGCGGCACGGCAAACGGCATCGTGCGAAAGGCGGTCGAAAAAATGGTGCGGGAATTCGGCTCGAATCCCGGCGATATCGGCGCGGCCATCGGGCCGAGCATTTCGCAGTGCTGCTTTGAAACCGACCGCGACGTGCCCGACGCCATGCTCGCAGCCTTCGGCCCGGACGCGGAACGCTTCATCGAAAAGCGCGGCGAAAAATACTTTGTCGACAACAAGGGCTTAAATAAGCTCTGGCTCACGCGCATGGGCGTGACGAAGATCGATGTGAGTGCGGACTGCACCATGTGCCGGCCGGATAAATACTGGTCGCACCGCGTGACGAAGGGCTATCGCGGCTCACAGACGGGCATTATTGAGCTTCGGGAGGCGGCGCGATGAGGAAAACAGTTTCGCTTCTTCTGTGCGCGGCGTGTATGCTTTCGCTGCTCACGGGCTGCTCAAACGGCAAGCTCGATTTTTCGTGGTTCACCAGCAAATTTACCGGCAAGACCGCCGAGGATGTACAGGCCGAACAGGAGGCCGCCGCCGCGGAAAGCACAAAGCCGGAGGCGACCGCCGTCGTGACCGAGGTGTTCAGCGAGGCGTCGTCGTTTGGTCTTGCGTATCAGAAAAGCTATGGGGCGCACCCGTATAACTGCGAGAGCCTCAATAACCGCTGCCTCATTTCGTTTCTCTATGAGCCGCTGTTCGTGGTGAAAAGCGCGTCGTTTGAGGCTGTGCCGGTGCTGGCAAGCGGGTATGACGTGTCAAGCGACGGTCTGACCACGACGGTCCATATCCGGCAGGGCATCACGTTTTCAACCGGCGCACCGCTCACGGCGAAGGACGCGGCGTATTCCCTTTCGAGCGCACGCGGCACGGTCTATTATGGCTCCCGGCTTCACCATGTGACGTCGATCGAAGCGCCCGATGACTACACCCTCACCCTTACGACCGACACGGCCTATGAGTGTCTGCCGCTTCTTCTGGACATTCCGGTCATCCCGGACGGGTCCAAAGACGAGGCGCTTCCCGCCGGCACGGGACCGTATGTCATGGACGAAGGGAACTCTCGCCTGGTGCGCAATGCCTCGTGGTGGCAGACGGCGGCTCCCATCGTGGACTTTGACGAAATTAAGCTCACAGCCGTCGAGTCGACCGCCGAGGTGCGCGACAACTTTGAGTATGAAAACGTCAACATGGTCCTCACCGACCCCAACTCCGCGGCCTTCGCGGGCTTCCACAACGACTATGAGCTCTGGGACGCGTCGAGCCCGATCATGCAGTACATCGGCTACAACATCACCAGCCGCGTCTTTTCCAACTACGGCCTGCGCAGCGCCATCACCTACGCCATCGACCGCGAACACATCGCGACCGACATCATGGGTGGCTTTGCGACCGCGGCGGTGCTCCCGGCCAGCCCCAACGCGCCGTTTTACGACGTGAAGCTGGCAAACACCTACGGCTACAGTCTGACGAACTTCCAGCAACAGCTGGAAAGCGCGTCCGTGTCCGACATGGACCACGACGGAACGCTCGATCTGTACGTGCCGTCTCTTGGCTACGCGGTCAGCGTCGCGGGCACGATGATTGTCTGCTCGTCGAGCTATCAGCGCGTCGAGGCGGCGACGGAGGTAGTAAACACGCTCAACTCGCTCGGCTTTAAGCTGACGCTCAAGACGATGGATCTTTCCGAGTACCGGCAGGCGCTGAAAAGCGGCAATTTTGACCTGTACTATGGAGAAATCAGGCTGTCTAATAATTTTGACCTCTCGCCGTTCTTCTCGCCTTCTGGCTCGATGTGCTACGGTGGGCTGGACGACAGCGTCATGCTCAACCTCTGCAATCAGGCCCTGGCGAACAACGGCAACAGCTACAATCTCTATAAGCGCCTTTGTGAGCGCGGCTATATTACGCCGGTGCTGTTCAAAAACCTCGCCGTCTACACCACGCGCGGCTCCATCGCGCACCCGACGGACTATGTCGACTGGTTTCTCATCCCGCCGGAGGACGCGTCCAGTACCGCAGAATAAAGGAGGCAGTTTCATGACCACCGCGGAAGCGATCAAAAAGCTCACCCTGGAATCCAACGGCAATTTCCACGACATCAATCACTTTCTGAAGGTCCACGCCTACGCCCTTACCATCGGCGCGTGCGAAGGGCTGGACGAAAAAACGCTTCACACGCTGGAGCTGGCCGCCATTGTGCACGATATCGCCTGCCCGCTGTGCCGCGAAAAATACGGCAATACGAACGGCAAGTATCAGGAAGCGGAGGGCATTCCCCTCACCCGCGCGTTTTTTGCGGACACGGATGTCACGAGCGAACAGTTAGAGCGCATCGTCTGGCTCGTCTCGCACCACCACACGCTCCGCCCCATCGAAGGTCTTGACCACCAGATTTTAATTGAGGCCGACTACCTCGTAAACGCCGAGGAAAGCAGCCTGCCGGAAAAGAACATCCGCCACATGGGCGAGGCCGTCTTCAAAACCAAAACTGGCAAAGAGCTGCTGGATTCTTTGTATCTGCATGGATAAAAAAGAGCGCCCCTTCCACTTTTCAAAAAAGCCCCTGCTTTTTTGAACGCAAAATAAAGAAAGGCGGCAAGGCCGCCTTTCTTTATGTCCTTCAGCAGCAGCCGTTGTCGCAGCCGCAGCCGCAATTGCTGCCGTTGCCGTTCCAGAGCACGAAAATGATGACCAGGACAATGATCCACCACCAGCTGTTGCCGAAGGCGCAGATACCGGAAGAGTTATTACAAGACATAACGAAACCTCCTGAAATTTAACGTAGCGTCTGTCGCTCGCTCATTCCATGTTATGCAAGGCTTCGTTTTTGGTTCCTACGCTCCAGCTTCGTACAGCTCATCAAGGCTTGCGAACCGGTAGCCCATGCCCTCCCACGTGGTCAGAAGCTCGTCTAAAATTTCTGCGTTCGTTCTGGACGTCGAGTGCAGCAGCACCACCGCGCCCGGATGGATGCGCGGCAGGAGCTTGGAAAACGCCTGCTCCTTCGTCGGCTGATCGTCCTGATACCAGTCGACATAGGCAAGGCTCCAGAAGACCGTCCGGTAGCCCAGCTCCTGCGCCTGCCTGAGATTTTCCTCGCTGTAGACCCCCTGCGGCGGGCGGTAATACCGCTTCATCGCCTCGCCCGTGGTCTGCTCGTAGAGCGTTTCGACGTCGGAAAGCTCCTTGCGGAAACTTGCGGGGTCTTCGATCTTCGACATATCATAGTGGTGGTACGTGTGATTGCCGACGATGTGGCCCTCGTTCGTCATCCGGCGCACCAGATCCGGCGCGGTCTCGAGATAGTTCCCCACGACGAAAAAGCACGCCGGCGCGTTGTGCGCCTTCAGAGTGTCCAGAATGCTTGCCGTGTACCCGTTTTCATACCCCGCGTCAAAGGTCAGGTAGATGACCTTCTCCTTCCCGTCTCCCACGTAGACCGCGTCATAGTCCCGCAGTGCCTGCTTGCTTGCGTTTCCGATGGGCTCTTTTCCTTCCGCGCCGAAGCTCAAGCCCCACGAGCCCGTTTCGATCGCCTTCCCCGCCGCAAACAGTCCCGGCAGCGCCGCGCAGAACAGCACGATCACGACCGCCGCCAGAATCAGTCTTCCGTTGCGCCTCAAATATTCCCCCATAAAAACCGCCTCCCCTTGCCCATCGTATGTGGGAAAGGGGAGGTCCATGCAAATATTTACTTTCCGCAGTTTTCCCTGCCCTTCGTGCAGCCCGGACAGCCGCAGCCGCAGCCGCCTGACCTTTTCCGCCGCCGCACGGCAAAGACGACCCACGCGGCAAGCAGCACCAGAACCAATACGCCCATACGTGCCTCCTACAGCTGCAAGAGCGAAAATACCGCAAACGCCGCCAGATACGCCACACAGCACTGGCTGAGCGCAATGACCGCCGCGCGAACCGCGGAGCCGACCTCCCGGCGGATGGCCGCGATGGCCGCCACGCAGGGGGTATACAGCAGCGTAAAAACAAGGAAGCTCACGGCGCTTTTTCCTGTAAAGAGCGCAGAAAGTGCGCTCGTGCCAAGCAGAATTTCGAGCGTGCTCACGACCGATTCCTTCGCGATAAAGCCCGAGATGAGCGCCGTCGCGCAGCGCCAGTCCGCAAAGCCAAGCGGCGCAAAAATAGGCGCGAGGAACTGGCCCACCATCGCAAGAAGGCTGTCTGCGCTGTCGGCCACGACGTTCAGCCGCGTGTCAAAGCTCTGCAAGAACCAGATGACGATCGTCGCGAGGAAAATGACCGTAAAGGCCCGCTCGAGAAAATCCTTCGCCTTTTCCCAGAGCAGCAGCGCCACGCTCTTCACCGACGGCAGCCGGTAATTGGGAAGCTCCATCACAAACGGGACCGGCCTTCCGCGAAACGCCGTCTTTTCCAGAACCAGCGCCGCCAGAATCCCCATCAGAATACCGAACACATAAAGCCCGATCATCACGAGCGCCGCCTTCTCGGGGAAAAACGCCGCCGAGAAAAAGCCGTAGATCGGAATTTTCGCCGAGCAGCTCATAAAGGGCGTCAGCAGAATCGTCATCGTCCGGTCGCGCTCTGACGGGAGCGTTCTCGTCGCCATGACCGCGGGCACCGTGCAGCCGAAGCCGATGAGCATCGGCACGATGGATTTGCCCGACAGGCCGATGCGCCGCAGGAGCTTGTCCATCACGAACGCCACACGCGCCATGTAGCCGGTATCCTCGAGAATAGACAAGAAGAAAAACAGCGTCACAATGACCGGCAGGAAGCTCAGCACGCTTCCCACGCCCTCAAAAATGCCGTCGATGATCAGGCTCTGCACCACGGGGTTGAGCCCATAGGCCGTGAGCGCCGTGTCGACCGCCAGCGTCAGAGCGTCAATGCCGAGCGCCAGAAGATCGCTCAAAAAAGCGCCGATCACGTGGAACGTCAAAAAGAAAATCAAGAACATGACGCCGATAAAAATCGGGATCGCCGTGTATTTTCCGGTGAGGATCTTGTCGGCCTGCACACTTCTTTTGTGCTGGCGGCTCTCTTTCGGCTTCGTGACCGCCTCGCGCACCAGCTTCTCAATGAAATCATAGCGCATGTCGGCCAGCGCCGCGTTGCGGTCGAGTCCCCGCTCCTGCTCCATCTGCAAAACCGAGTGCTCGATGAGCTCTTTTTCGTTCTGGTCGAGCTTGAGCCGCTCCTCCATCGCCGCATCGCCCTCAATGAGCCACGTCGCGGCAAAGCGCACGTTGACGCCCGCCAGCTGCGCGTGATCCTCGATCTGGTGGCAGACCGCGTGGATGCAGCGGTGCACCGGGCCGGGCTCACAGAAGTCGTACACCTGCGGCAGAATTTTCCCTTCCGCCACACGTACCGCTTCACTAATCAGCTCTTCCACACCGTCCGCCGTTGCCGCGCAGATGGGAACGACCGGCACGCCGAGCGTTTTTGCCATCTTCACCACGTCGACGCTGCCGCCGTTTCCGGTCAGCTCGTCCATCATGTTGAGCGCCAGCACCGTCGGCACGCGCAGCGTCAGAAGCTGAAGCGTCAAGTACAGGTTTCGTTCCAGATTCGTCGCGTCGACGATGTTGATGATCCCGTCGGGCTTCCGGTCGAGAATGAAATCGCGCGTCACGATCTCCTCCGCCGTATACGGCCGCAGCGAGTAAATGCCCGGCAGGTCGACGACCGAGCAGTCCTTCTGCCCGCGCACCTGCCCGACCTTCTGGTCGACCGTCACGCCCGGAAAATTGCCCACGTGCTGGTTAGACCCCGTGAGCTGGTTAAAAAGCGTCGTCTTGCCGCAGTTCTGGTTGCCGGCCAGTGCTAAGATCATTCCGGCACCTCCTCTACGGTGATGCTTCGCGCGTCCTCCTTGCGCAGGCTCAGGCTGTAGCCCCGCAGCGAAAGCTCCATGGGGTCGCCCATCGGCGCGACCTTCGTCACGGAAACGAGCGTCTGCGGAATGAGGCCCATGTCGAGCAGCCGGCACCGCAGAATGCCCTCTCCGCCGACGGCTGTAATGCGCCCCTTGCCTCCAATATGCAGTTCATCCAAAGTCATAGCTTCTCCATGTCCCTCCATTCTGATCTCCGCGTTAAGCATAAACGAAGCAGCCAGAAAAAGCAAGAAAAAAATACTTTTCATTTTCTTTGCGCGTTATTCACAAATTCGTCACTTCTTTCCGCGTGAGTTATGGTAAACTTGTAAATACAAACCAACACAAATCCGGCAATCGTGCCGTGCGATACAAAAGGAGCCCCATCATGAATATCTTATTCTTCCTGACGCCGAAGGCGCTGTGTTCGTATATTGACGCCGGTTCCACGCTGCGGCAGGCCATGGAGCGCATGGAAAACTCCGGCTACACCGCCCTTCCCGTCCTCGATAAAGACGGCGCGTACTGCGGCGTTTTAACAGAGGGCGACCTTCTGTGGGCCTTCAAGCGCCTTTGCGTCATGGACATCCGCCAGACCGAGGATCACTCCATCTCCGAAATTCTTCCCCGCCGCGAGGTGCACCCCGTCCGCGTCGACACGCGCATCGAAGACCTCGTCCTGGCCGCCGCCGACCAGAACTTTGTCCCCGTCATCGACGACAAAAACGCCTTCATCGGCATCGTCACGCGCAGCACCATCATAAAATACTGTCTCGACCGCTATTTTGCGCCCGAGCTCGAGCCGGAGCTTGCCGCCGTCCGATAATTTTTCCTGTTCAGGTATATGCTGCCGCTTCCGCGTCCATACTAGGCGCAGGAGGTGCAAATTATGCAGCACAATGATCATTCTGAAACCAATCGTTTTCGGAAATTCTTTCAGGAAAAAGGCTATTACATCGTCCTGTTCCTGTGCATTCTGGCCGTCGGAGTCTCAGGCTATCTGTTTGTCTCCGGCGCCGTTTCCGAAAAGAAGGCTCTGAGCGAGCCCACCCTTTCTGTCGCCACCAGCGCGGAAATTCCGGCGTCCGGCACATCCGGCGGCAAACCGGCCGAAAAGCCGTCTTCACAGAGTAAGCCCGCCGCTTCGGTTCCGGACACTTCAGCGGAAGCGTCCGTTCCCGTCACGGAACCCGCCGCCGAAACGCTTTCCGTGCGCGTCTGGCCCGTCTCGGGAAATACGCTGGAGAGCTACAGCATGCAGGCTCTTTCCTACAACGAGACCACGCAGGACTGGCGGACGCACGACGGCATCGACCTTTCCGCGCTTGTCGGAGAGCCCGTCCGGGCCGCCTGCTCTGGCACGGTCAGCGCCGTATTTGACGACGAATTTTTAGGCACCACCGTCGTCATCTCCCACCCCGAGGGCTACGAGACCGTCTACTCGAACCTCGCCGCCATGCCCGCCGTCTCCGCCGGGATGCAGGTCACAGCCGGAGACACCATCGGCTCCGTCGGCGAAACCGCCCTTCTGGAGTCCGCGTCAAGCCCCCACCTGCACTTCTCCGTCCGCCAGAACGGCCAAAGCGTAGACCCCGCAAAATTTGTGGACTAAAACGATTTCAAGAGGCAGCCGAACGCCCCGGACATCTGTCCGAGGCGTTTCATTTTCATATCAATGCCGTATGTGCTCCATAGCACCGAGCCGCAGGAGCTCAGCGGCTCGTCTGCCGCTGCTATGCTTTTTCATAATGCATGAGGTCGCACAGCTCACATTGAAAAAAGTCGCAAAGCCTTGCCAGCACGCCAAGGTCCACGCGTGCGACCTTATTCTGACAGTACTTTTGCAGCTGTGTGCGCTGCACACCTGCGCCGAGCACAATTTTATTTTTGCTGATTTTCCGGCTCAGGCGGTACTCTTCAATTGTCAGAACAATTCTTCCACCAGCAGGATTCTCCATTTGCAAGCCATCACCTCACAAAAATTATATCGAGCCACGGCAGCATTTGACAGATGTATTATCTTACTGTATAATTAGTTGCACAGTATATCTCTATACATCTTTGAAAGGAGTGATCCCATGAAGCCTCGCTGTTCAATCTGCGACACCGAACGCACAGACGGAGCGCAGTTTTGCGAAAAAAGCGGTGCGCCCGTTTCCACCGCCCCGCACAAAAACCGGCAGCTGTCGCCGCTGCGGCGAATTTTGCTGCCAGTGCTCGTTCTTCTCCTTGCTTTTGCAATCTTCCGACTCCTTCGCCCGAATCCATCATGGGCAGAGGAAACCGCGTGCGCAAAAATCACGAGCGTCGTCTACAAAACCTACGGTGAGATCCCGGACTGCACCGCGCAGATACTTGCCCAAAGCGGCAAGCGCCGTTATCTTGTCGCCGTCCGATATCACCTTCCGGACCTCGACTGGCGCGGCAGCCACGCCTGCCTCGTCTATGGTGTCGACGCGGATACCAGCTATGTTGAACGAATGACGACAGAGATGTCCTATGATTACGACTACGCACAGCATCTGGCCGAGCTCAAAGCTCTTTGGGGCCTTCAATAGCGCAGAGAGGGCTGCACCGCAAAATGCGGTGCAGCCCTCTTTTTGTTCCTGCTCTACTCCTCGCAATAATGCTCCCAGCCATGCCAGGTCATCGCGCCCAGCGCCGCCCACGTCAGCCCGTAGCCTTCCGTCTCCTGCCACGTGCAGTACCGGAAGAAATACTCGATCCCCAGCTGACACGGCAGAATGTCCTCGATGATGGTCTTCATCTGCGAAAACCCATCCGGCACGCCCATCACGCCCGGAAAGCGCACGCGCACCTGATTGACCGCGCTCTTTTCCTCGACCACGCACCTTACGCCGCACGCTGTCAAGCACGCGTTGATCGCAGCCAGCGTAAAGCTGTCGCCGCCGATGGCAAGAAAGCCCGCAATGGCCGCGCGTCTTGCCTCCGCCGTTGTGCCCAGCGTTTTGCTCCGGAAAAGCGCCTCCCATTTTGAAAGCCCCTCGTCCTCCGCCGTCATGACGATGCTCTCTTTCTGATTGCCGGAGAGCACCGCGTCAGCCTCGTCGAGAAGCTTCCCCAGCGCCTGCCATTCCGCCAGCGAAAAGCTCCCCTCGCGGAAGCTGTAGACCCCGAGCGGCCGCAGCATCGAAACAAGCTCGTTCGTGTAGCTCATGCCTGCGCCTCCGTGAGTGTGAGCGTTTTGAGCCTGCAAAGCGTTTTCTGCGTCCCGGCAATATCGGCCGCCGGCTGCGTGAGCGTCACATTCGAGACAAGCCCCGTCTCAAAAATCGCGCTTATGATCGCCGCCCGGTACAGACTCTTTCCCAGAAGCGCCCCCGTGAAAAGTCCCTTCACCGCCTGCTCTGCCGCCGCCTTCGCTTCGGCAAACGAAACACCCGCCTTCGGCAGGATCTGCGCCGCCGCCGTGACCTCGCAAATTTCCGGGGCCATCACCGTCACATCCACCGCGATCTCGCGCACCGCGTCCAGATCTGCCTGCACCTGCTGCAAAAGGCTCGCAGACGGCGTCCCCTCCGGCGCGGCAATGACCACGCCCACCGTTCCGATCCCGTTCATCCGCGGAATGACGACCGCCGCCTCCACACCCGCATGGCTCAGCGCCCGCAGCTCATAAAACGCCGCGTTCGCGCCGTTCGGAAGCCTGATAAAGCTGTCGAGCACGCGAAGCCTGAGACTCTCGTCATCCTCCGTGCCGCTGCCGCCCGTAAACGCGCGAGGATTCAAGACGCCCGCCACGCCCTCCGGCGCTTTTGTCAGAACCGTCACCGTCTCCGCGCCCACATTTCCGCTTCTCCCGATGCTCTCGGCCTGCGCGGCAATGTCCGTATAGAGCTCTCCCGCCGCGATTGCGCCATCCTCCGTCGTCACGAACCGCACCAGACCCGCCGTCGAGCAGACCGTCCCCTTCGGAACCGGCAAAGCCTCCTCCAGCGCCCGGTCGATGCGAAAGCGCAGCACACCGTTTGCCTTCGTTCCGGCCTTTCTCGCAATGCCCCGCAGCGCCGCGTGGTAGTCCAGAAACGTACCCGACGCCGTCTGCGGAAAGCTCTGGTTCACCGCCCAGTCCGCATAGGCATAGAGCGTCTGGAACTGCGCCGCCGCCGCGTAAAGCCGCACCGCCAAATCCGCCGTATCGTCCATCGTAAAGCCCGTCTTTTCCTCAAAAACGGCCAGCATCTGCCTGTAAAGCTCTTCTACTTCCTTCAAATCAGCACCTCCACCGCCTGCCGTTCATCCTGATACGTCAGCTGCACCTCCAGCCGCGCGTGCCCGCCGTCCAGCTCCCGCACCGTCACCTTCTCCACATCCAGTCCCATCCCGGAGAGCGCCTGCGCACAAAAAAGCTTCGCCATCGCCTCCCGCGCCGCGGGCTTTTCGCGTCCAAGCTCATAAAGCCGGCTCCCCAGCTCCGGCAGAAACGGAAAGCTCCCCTTCCTGCACGTGAGTCTGAAAAGCGCCCGCGCCAGCACCTCCTGCGTCCCGGAAAGCCGCGTAAAGCCGCCGAAGCCGTTGGGCACATAGTCACCGTCCCGCAGCAAGTTTTCCATTCACGGCACCTCCATTTTCTGTCCGTTCACATAGAGGTCTCCCTCCACATACACATCGCCCGTCAGCGTAATTTCGCCGTCGTTCGAAACCTTCACGCTGGCCCCCTTGGAAAACAGCAGCACCTCGCCGGGCTCCAGCCCCATCGTTCCGCCCTGCGGCATTCCGGCCACATACAGCTCGTTCCCCTTCACCACCAGCACACAATCCGTCGCCGCCGGATTCCAGCAGTACCCGCCCGGCGAGATGACCTTGGCCCGCCGCTTTTCCGCGTCCGTCACCACCGCGGGCGCGTCGCCTCCGATCGTCACCGTCCCGAGCGTCGCCGCGTCGTCCTCCGGCCTTTCCAGCATCACACGTTTGGATAACCACATACCATCACCTCAAAACCAGCGTGCAGGTAAGCCCCGTCTCGTCGCAGCTCGACTGCACCTCCTGCACCGTAAACGTCCCCGAAACGCCGAGCGCCGGAACCGAAACGGCTACTTTGTCCAGCGGCTCTGCCAGAAAGCTCCCCGCGCACGTCACGTATAAAAGCTTCTCGTCGCGCTTCGTGTCGTCGAGCCGCTGCTTTGCCGTGCGGAAGCTTGCGCGTATTTTATCGCCCGTTCTTCCCGCATACTGCACCCTCGTTCCGCCCACGGCCTGAAATTGCGCGTAAGTAGCCTCCTGCCTTGCGCCGTTTCTTGTGTTGATGAGCACCTGCCTTGCCGCCACACCGTAGCGGTTGCGGACATACTGCGCCCGTAAAATCCCGCCGGAGAGCGTAATGCCCTTTCCCGGTGCCTCCTTTTTCAGAACCAGCGTCCCGTCCGCCAGAAACCGCGGATAGATTTCCGCGCTGTGCCTGCAAAACCCGGCCAAAGCCTGATAGCACGTCGCGCCCGTCTGCACCACGAAATTTGCGACCGGCCCCATTTCCTCCGCCTCGATCTTCGAAACGCCGCAGGGTCTGACATACGCGTTCAGGATATCCGTCAGCTGCGCACTCACATATTCTGCCGCCGCCGTCTGCATATCCATAAGCCTCGCCGCCATACCGCGCCCGGTCACCTCCGCCAAAGCCCCGTCCTTTCCGAGCCGCAGCTCAAAATCGTCCACAATCCCCGTAAAAACGAGCTTTCCCTTCTCATACGCCTGAAACTCCGCCGCCTGCTCCAAAACCGCCTTCGTTTCCTTCCCGCACGCAAACTGCACGCTGAAGCTGTCGCAGGGGTCGCCGTCGGTCCTCTTGACGCTCCACTGCAAAAGCGCCGGCAGCTGCGACGCCGTGCCCTTCGCGCTTTTCACAATTCCGATCACTGCACGCGCACCTGCTCTCCGGCCCGCACCTGCGAGGGCTTCGCGATCTGCGGATTGAGCCGGAGAAGCTCCGTCATGGAAAGCCCGTACTCCGTGCAGAGTGACCAGAGCGTCTGCCCCGCCGTCATCTGCAAATACCGCTTTCCCGCCGTCAAAAGCGCCTTCCGCTCATCGGGGAGCATCCCCGACGCTTCCGTATCCGGCGCCTCGCAGAACGTGAACCGGTACGCCACATAATCGTCCCGCGGCTCCTGCGTCAGCTGCAATTCCGTAAAGTAAGCCCCCGCCGTGCTCCAGACCGGATGCGCCAGCGCCGCGCACCCGCCCTTCTGAAACACCGCCAGCAGCTCCCGAAACGTCTCATACGCGCCCGGCCCGTAAAACTCGCCCTCTCCCTGCATCACAGCCGCCGTTCTTCCCAGATCCTGCACCACAAACCCCCCTTCCGGCACCTTGTGCACCGCCGTCTGCCGTCTGGCCGTGAGCGTATACGTCCGCGGATTATTGGGCCAGACAAACCCGCCGTACCGCATTTTGAGCATTTCCTTCCTCCTAACTGTACCGTCTCGCGTCGCGCTCAAAATAGCGCGAAATTTCCATCATCGACCGCTGCGAAGGGCTCGACGCGATACCCGCCAGCTCCATTTTGGACCGTGCGCTGCCGATCAGACCGCCGCCTTCCGCGTCAGCCGTCCGTTCCGTCAGGCGGACCGTCTGCCGCTCAAAAAGCGCCGTCATCGCCCGTTCAAGCTCGCGCGTCCTCATAACCTGCTCCTGCGCCGTTTTCTGCGCCGAAAGCCCCTCGACCCGCATCGCCTGCCGCGACGCCTCCCGCAGCGTATCTTCGACCGAAGATTCCTGCAAATTCACCGTCTGCTCCTCCGCCGCGTTTTTCGTCTGCCCCTTTTCCTCTGCTGCTTCCTCACGCACATCGTCCTGCCGAACCGCCGCCACCGGAAGCGAAGCCTCCCGCACCTCCGGCTGCCGCGCCGGGTCAAACTGCGCCGCCAGCTGTTCCTGCGCCCGCAGAAGCCGCATCACATACTCTACCATGCTTCAATTCCTCAAACCGCATCTCGTCAAACCCCGCGTTTTCCTCCGCCAGCTCCTCACCGCACACCGGACACCGCGCCCGTTTCGCCTTTTCGCGGCAGGACGGGCAGAGCGCGTCCAGCTTTTCCTGCGCATCGAGCATCATCTGCGCAGCGCAGTAAAGATAGTCCCTGTCCGTCATCCGCTTCGCCCGCGCTTCCCCCGGCAAAACGCCGAACGCTCGCAAGACCCGCCATTTGAGCCGTTCAAACTCCGCGTCCTGCAAAGCCTCCCGCGCCCGTTCCGCGTTTTCCGCGCTGCAAGCGGGGTTTTCCTCCCGGCAAAGCTCGGCATAGGCTTTCGTCCAGTCCTCCACCGTCTCCGCCGAGACCGCCTGCAAAACCGCCTCGCCGCTTGCAAACGCCCTGACGCCTTCCCGATAAACCGCCCGAGAAAGAAGACAAGCGTTCATCCAGAGCCCCAAGGCCCCCTCGTCCTCCGCACAGCCTTCCATTGCCTCGCGCCGCGCCTGCAAAACCGCAAACGCCGGAACCACGCGCAGCTCCAGCCCGTTTTCCATCTTCCGCCTGCCGCTTCCGGCAAACAGCTTCAAAGCCTCTTTCTCGCTCATAGCAGGTTTTCAATGCGGCGTCCTGCCTCGACCGTCACCTTTTCCAGCACATTTCCGCCGACCTCCGCGCTCTCCTGCAAGCTCTTCCACTGGCAGCCCGTGTAAATGACATTCCGGTCGGGCTTGCAGATGACGAGCGAAAAATCGTCCATCTCCGCAAAGCTCAGCCCGTCCCGAATCGCCTCGTCGGTCGCGTAAATGCGCGTCAGCTCCAGCGTGTACTGGCTCTGCCCGCGAATCGTCGTCACCGGCTCAGACTGGCCGAACGCGTAGATCGCCTTACTTTCCCGGCTTGCCGTCACCTTGTAGCTCTGCACCACCGCCACGCGCACGCCGTTCACTTCCAGATAGATATCCGCCGTCGTCGGAATTTTCCGAATCGCCATAGCCTTCCCTCCTTAAACGCTGATATGGGCCGTCAGGAAAATCCGGTTCAGCCCATGCACCACAGTAAACGAAAACTCCACCAGACACGTCGTCGGGTCCGATTCCAGCGCCGTCACCGTCAGATTCTCATACCCTTCGATGATCTCCCGGCTGATGCGGTCCTCAAGCTCGACAATGACCTGGCTTCTGATCGCGTTTCTCGTCATCGCGTTGTTCTTTGCCCGCGTAAATTTGGCTCTCAAGCTCTTGCGGATGGCCGGGATCACATCGTCCACGACCAGAATCGTCCCGAGCTCGCGGAACGTCGCGTCCTCTGTCTGGCCGGTCTTCGTTCTCGTCGTAATGCCGCGCATCACGCTGACCTTGCCGCCCCAGCACTCAAGAACCGTCACGCCGCCTTTTACCAGCGCGTCAATTTCCGTCTCCTCATACACCTCGCTCACACCCGTAAGCCCGTACAGGACCTGTCCGTTGAGCGGCAGCGCCGGGTCCGACTGATCGGTCAGAATGCCGGCAAGCGCACTTGCCGCCATCGCGCCGCCCGATACCGTGCTCTCGCCCCAGACATACACGTCCGGCCCCACAAGCACCATCCGCTCCGAGTTGAGCGCCGCGGCCCGGTCCGTCAGATTTTTGAGCGTCGGCGAAGATAATCCCACAAGCCCGATGCACTCGCCCTTCTGCTGCGACGCCTCCTCCACCGCATCGCGCAGCGCCTTGTGCACCGTCTCCAACACGCTTCCCACCACGCAGAAGCTTGCCTGCTTCTGCGCAAAAATGAGCGCCAGCGCCGCCTGATAGTCCGTCAGCGCATCCTCCGCCACCGGACTTGCCAGCACCGTCCCCGCGCCGTTCTGATACGCGATTTTCGCCATCCGGCCGAGCTCGCTCTCTTCACCGAACGCCTCCTTCGCCTCGGAATACGAATGGAGCGTATAAAGCCCCGCCTTCGCCTCCGCGACGCCCACCAGTGCGATCACGCGCTCTGTCGACCCTCTTGCGATCACCGACGAGGCGTCATAGCTCGAATACACGCCCGGCCGCTCATGATAGATAAGACTCATTGCACTTCTCCTTTCAGCATAAAGTCTGTAAACTCCGTCTCCTCCTCGTTCGAAAGCGCATACAAATACGCCCTCGCTTCCGCCGTCACCTTACAGCCGAAGCAGTCCTCATCGCTCAGAAATTTGCACCCCTCCACCGAAACCTTCCCCAGCGAAATTCCCTCGATCCCGCCGGACAGCTTCGTCAAAAGCGCGTCGGCCTCTTTCATACACCCCTTTGCGCCCAAAGCCGCTGGCGATAAAACCTCCATCGAGACCTTCGCCTCCAGCTGCCTTCCATAGAGTGAAACGCTTTTTCCGCCCAGCTCCGTCAGCCCCAGATACGCGTAAAGCCCCGCGTCCTTCGCCTCCGCCTTCTCGAGCCCGACCGCCACAACTGTCTTTTCAAGCGGCGAAAAATAACCTCCCGGCGTCCGTCTCCCCGCCGAAAAGCCCATCTCCTTCAGCCACTTCAAAACCGCCTCGATCAGCTGTTCCATGCGCCGTCTCCTTCCGTCTTCACAAGCGCCGCCCACACATAGACCGCCTCGTCCCTGAGAAAAACCGTCTCGCACCTGCGCACCTGATACGCCTCCCGCCGCACAAGAAGGCTTTGCCCCTCAGAGAGTGGAACGTCCGCCGGCCCGATGTAAATGTACTGCCCCTTTCGCACCTCGCCGAGCGAACCAAAGAGCTTTCTCGTTGCTTCCCAGCCCTTTCCCGTCACCGGCCCAATAAACGCGCGGTACATCCGCGACCCCTCTCCGTCCGTCAGCGTCACAAGACTCCCATATCCCTGCATGATCGCGCTTACTAGCGTCTTCATCCGCGCACCCCCAAAAACGAAAACCCTTCGCCCCTGCAATAGGGCTTCAAAACCGCCTTCGCCTGCGCCAGAAGCGCCCCCGGCACACCGGCACTCGACGTCTTCTCTCCGCCGGAGGTCTTCACGCTCACATCGCCCACCGTAAAGCTCTCCACATTCCAGCTCTGTGCGCTTTCCTGCGTAAAAAGCCCCGCCAGCGCCGTCCAGACCGCCGCGCAAACAAAAGCGTCCCGGCAGCTTTCCATCGTCACACCGCTTCGAAGCTCCCCCTCCAGCCGCGCGGCTGCCGCCCTACAAAGCCGCTGCAAAAGCGCTTCATCGGCCCCGGAAGGGGCGGCCTTTCCGGCCGCCTCATAAATTTCCTCCAGAACCGTCATCCGATCACCAGCACCTTCGCTGCCTCGGGCATGATCTTGCCGAAGCCCGAAATAGACGTAATGGCCGCGCGTTCCAGCTGCCGGTCAATGAGCTTGTCATACTCGACCGTCACATCGCCCGCCTGCACCATCTCAAGGGCATAGCGCCGATCCAGACCGATGATCTTCCCCGCGTCCACGCAGCTTGCCTTGAGCAATTCCGCGCCCAGCGGTGTCGAAAGTGCGCCCGTGCCCTGGAAATTGAGCCCCGTCAGCGGATTCTGGAACTCGCTCAAGCCCAGCATCTTGACCATCGTGCCCGTGTTCATCAAGAAGCAATTGAGCTCATACGGCTCAAACTGCGCCCAGAATTCGACCAGCTGCTGATACGTCAGCTTGCCCGCCTCGCCGGTAAGCGGGCTCGAGCCGATGGTAAAGCTCGCAGCAGCGTTGTTGTTGCCGTCGCCGTTTACCAGCACATCCACCGCGTCTTTTAAGTGCATTGTCTGGATATACGCGCCAATCTGCCGCAGCGTCACGGAAAACAGATCGAGCTTCTGGAAGCGGATAGCCTCATAAGACGCAACGAGCATTCTGCCTCTTTTGTTGAGCTTTACCAGATTGGCCTTCGTCTTGACCTGCGTGGCCGGAATGCTCGCGCCCTCTGCCACCTGCATGAGCATCTTGTCCTGCTCCGACGGGACCGAATACACGCTTCTGTAGTCCATCGCGTCAATGGTCGTCGTGCTCGCCGTGATTTTCGGCAGCACGTTATTTTCCTCCATGCCCTGCTTGACCGCCCGCGCGATATACTCCGGGAACAGCACGCTCGAGTCCATCGTGCGGAAGAATTTTTCGACCGGGTCAGAGTACGCGCCCTTGGCCTTGATGTCAAATCGCTTGAGCTGCCGCTGGAACGCGTCGGTTCCTTCAAGCGCCGTGCCTCTGTAGTTTTCGCTCGGGTCAAGCGACTCGAGAACCTGCGTAAACGTCTTGCCGCTCTCGCGGTACATGCCCTTTTCCAGCTTTACATGATCAAATCCCATGGTTCTTCTCCTTTCCGCTTATAAAAAAAGTCCAATTCTTTTGTTCGCCGCGTCCACGCTGACAACCAGACACGTTCTTCCCGTGCCGTTCTCCCCTGCCGGAACGACCTCGCCCGCCTTGTCCGTCGTCAGAACCGCGTAGCCGAGGCCGGGCGCCGTCGAGCCCGCATAGGAAAGCTCCACGAACCCGCTCAGAACAACGCTTGCCGTGCTAGCGCGCACCTCCGACACAACGCCGCAGAACCCCTCCTCCGAGCAGGGACCCACCGTGCCGTTCGCCGAGATCTTGCAGACCTTGCCCGCCGTCAGACCGCTGCCCGCCGCAAACGTCACCAGACGTTCGCCGATCGCCTCAAAAGAAATTGCCATTGTTTTTTCCTCCTTCAAAAAAATCAAATGAGAAACGCACTGTTCTGTTCCAGCGCGGTTTCCGCCTCCACCTTCATCTGCGGCTCGGGTGCAAAAAGCTCTGCCGTCTTGCGCTCCAGCCCCTTGGAAAGCGCCTTTAAGTCCTCCGCCGCCATCGCCCGGACAATTCTCGTCAAAAGCCCGTCGTCCAGCTCCAGCCCCAGAAGCATCGCCGCCCGCCGCACGCGCGTCTCCAGCTCCTGCCGGTACGCTCTTCCGAGCTCTGCCTCCTTACTTAACTTCTTCATCGCAAACTCGTCCAAAAGCCCTTCTGCGCCCGCCTGCTTTTTCAGAACCCCCGCGTCCCGCTGCGCCGGCACCGCCACAAACGAAAACTCATACGCGTCCGCCGCATCGCACAAAACCGCCGCACACCGTTCTCCGCCATATTCTTCGCCCTTCACGTGTCCGCACGAGCCATAGTCCTCGCCGCAAACCGAACACAGCTTTCTTCTCACCGCGCAGCCGATCGAGACCTCCTTTTTGATGCCGCCTTCAATTTGCCGGATGAGCCCGTCCGTTTCCTCGCCGCGCAGCATATACGCCCAGCCCTTGAGAAACGTCACACCGTTCTCGCTCAGCACCTCCGTGTCAAAAATCCGCGCCACCTGCTTCTCCGCCGACCACGCGTGGTCCATCACACCCGTCTTCCCGACAAAAAGCTGTGCCAGCTCCCGGATGCACTGCACGGAAAACCGCTCGTCGTCCCGGTCGACCTGATCGTCACACAGCCGCACCGAAAACACATACACGTCCTCCGCCTTCACTTCCGCCTTCGTCAGCCGGTTGATTTTCTCCAGCTGCATCGCATCCGGTGCGCCGCTCAGGCTCACAGCCGCCGCCTTCGTAACCTTCATTGCCCTTCCTCCATTTCCGCGTAAATTTTATCCGCCTGCGCCGTATAAAGCTGCGCGTGCGCCTGCTCGACGATATCCTGCAAGCTGATCTCGTCCCAAACGATCTCCACTTCCTCCGAAAACCCGTGCAGCTGCATCCAGAGCCTGCAAACCCGCATCAAAACCGGCTCGACCGCTCTTCGAATCGCCCACAGCTCAGACGTCAAAAGGTCTGTCTGCTGCGCACTCATCCGCTCGGTCGACGCCCAGCTCAGCCCCAGCAAAAACGGCGGCAGCCCCGTCTTCGCCACCAGCTGCTCGAGAATCTGCCTTACCGGCACCTCTGCGTCCAGAATCTGCCCGTCCGCTCCAATGACCTTGATCTCCACATCGCCGACCGCCACAAAATCGCGCACAACGCCGTGCTTTGCCTCCTGCATCGCCTGTGACCACTGCGAAGCGATCTGTTCGCTCTGCTCCTTCGCGTCGACCAGTGTTCCGTCCTTCGGCTTATACACCACCGAATAGCGCACATTCCCGGCCCTCTCCCAGTTGGCCCCGATCGTACTGTAGATTTTCAAAAGCACGTCGACCAGAAACGGCATACTCCGGAACACCGACGTGCCATAGGGATTCTCCTCGTCCGGGTTCCACGCCGCAAACAAAATCAGGTTCTGCCGCGGGAAAATTTTCACTTCCCCGTCCTGCCACTGCCCGAACGCAAAATCGAGCGCGGTTTCCCCCTCCTGCACATAGAGCTTCGTCGCGTCGCCCCACAAAAGCGCCGTAATTTCGTCTCCGCTCACGACCATCTCGCCAACCGCCCGTCCATAGACGAGCATGCTCTGCAAAAACGCCGACAAAAAGCTGTCCGCGCCGACCTGACCGCGCCCCGCGTTCACCTCCCGCAGAAATTTCCGCAATCCCTTTTCCGCCTTCGGATTCCAGCACCGCACCGTAAACCCGCTCGAAAGCCGCACGAGCTTTCCGATCGCCGCGTCGAGAAGCGGCACCGCGTTCCGAATCTGCCGGTACACCTCCATCTCCCCGCCGCCGAGCGCAGTTGAGCCTGCCAGCATTCCAAACGGATGCTTCGACCCTTCTCGAATCTGCGCCGCCTTGCAAACCTCTGTCCCTGCCGCCTTTTTCCGCATCTTCCTCACCTCATTCAAATCTTCGTTCCGGCGCACACGCGTAAAATCCCGTGCCGCCCGCCAGAACGCCCGTCACAAAATACCGCATATCGTCCATCGCGTGATCATTCTTCTTGACGACCCTCTCGCCGCCCGCCGCCGGGTCCCAGACATACAAGTCCATCTCCCGCAGGCAGTCCGTGCACCGGTCGCAGATGACGATTCTCCCGGATTTCAGCGCGTCCGCCGTCTTCCGAATTCCCGAAAGCACGTCGTTGTCCGCCTTTTTGACCTTCCAGCCGTCTCTTCGCAAAACCTCAAGAAAACTCGCCGCCGACGGGTCGACGATCACCTCACGCACCGTCCTTCCGCCCGCAAGCTCCCGGAGCTTTCCCGCGTATTCCGCGTCGGTCATCTGCCGGCCTTCGCGCCGCGAGTCAAAATAAAACTCCTCCACGCGGTACCAGACGCCTCCCATCTTCCCCCAAAGCCCGAACGACGCCGGATTCACCGTCCCATAGTCGCACGAAATGACCCACTGCTCAAAAATCCCCGCCGGAACCGGCCGCACACGCTCCGTGTCAAAAAAGTCATACACCCGGCCCTCCGCCTGACACCACTGTCCCAGAATGAACCGCCGGTAAAAAACGCCCGCATACAGCCTCTCATACCGCCGCCGCACCGTCCGGCTGAGCGACGGATTGTCCTGCATCGTAAAATGCAGCACCAGGCAATTCCGCTTCTCCGCCTGCAAGATCCACTCCTTATAAAACCAGTGCTGCGGCCCCTCCGGATTGCAGCTGAACCACAGCCTGCTTCCCTCCACCGAGCACCGCGCACACGCCTGCTCAACAAAAGACCGCGGCATCAATACGACCTCGTCCAAAAACACGCCCGCCAGCGTCATCCCCTGAATGAGCGCCGCCGAGCCCTCGTCCTTTCCGCCGAAGAGATAAAAATCATTCTCCCGCTTTCCGAACGAGACCGTCAGCACGCCCTCTGCCCGCCGTTCCGATACCCGCATCCCGAGCCTTTGCAGCCACGGCAGCAGCTCCTGCACCACATTGCGCCGCACGCCGCCTCTGGTCTTGCCGCAAAGCGCGAACCGCCTTCCCGAAAAGCAGCTCATCGCCCAGAGAAAGAACCCCAGCCCCATCGCCAGCGTCTTTCCCGACCGCACCGCCCCATCGCACACGAGCGCGTCAAAGCCCTTATCCCGGCTTTTCGGCATCCACCACGTCATCGCCCGCACCTGCTTCTTAGACAGCCTCATCGCCACCGCCTTCCTCCATTCCCTGCGCCAGCGCCTGCAAGAACCGCTCGGCTCCGTCGTCTCCGCTCTCTGCCAGCGCCGCCAGCTGCTCCAAAACCTTCGTCCGGTCCAGAAGCTTAATTTCCACGGTCCCCTTTTCGCTTCTCTTGATCTCCGTCAGCATCGAAAGATCGAGCTTTTCAATGTCCACATCCTCGCACAGCGCCAGCTTCACGCAGTCGTTGGGCTTTCCGAACGCCATCTTGCGCAGCTGTCTTCGAATCTTCTCCAGATCCGTCAATTTTGCCCGCGCCATTTCCTCACCCCGCTTCCCGAGAACCCCTTCTCACCCCTGCCGCGCAAAAAAAGAAAAGTTGCCGCAAACCCGGCAACTTCCCCAAAAATATTTTTCTTCCAATCCGCTCCCCGTCTGTTATAATATTCAAAAACCAACAAACAGGAGAACAACATGACCTATCCCAACGTATGCCTGCGCCGCGGCGAAGCCCCAGACGTCCGCTCCGGCCAGACGCTGATTTTCGAAAACGAACTCGACTGGGCCGACGACACCTGCACCGACGGCTGCGTCGTCGACGTTCTGGACGACCGCCTGCAATTCACCGCCCGCGGCTTTTTCAATTCCCAATCCAAGATCACCGTCCGCGTCCTCACGCGCGACAAAGCAGAAGACATCGACGAAGATTTCTTCCGCCGCCGCATTACAACCGCGTGGCAGACGCGCAAAGCCCTCGGCTTTTCCAATTCCTGCCGCGTCGTCTTCGGCGAGACAGACGGCCTTCCCGGCCTCACCGTCGACAAATTCGCCGATTACTTCAGCCTTCAGATCACCTGCCTCGGCCTGGAACGCTGGAAAAGCACCATCGTCACGATTCTGGAAGACCTCTTCTCTCCCAAGGGCATCTACGAGCGCGACGATCTTCCCGTCCGCGAAAAAGAGAGCCTTCCCCAGATCAAGACCTGCCTTTCCGGCGCCGTCCCCGATGAAATTGCGATCCGCGAGCACGATGCAAAAATGCTCGTCTCCATCCCCAACGGCCAGAAAACCGGCCACTTTTTAGACCAGCAGGAAAACCGCGGCCGCATCCGTCCCTACTGTGATGGCAGAACCGTTCTCGACCTCTGCTGCTGCACCGGCGGCTTCTCCATCCATGCCGCGCTCTACGGCGCAAAGCACGTGACGTCCGTCGACGTCTCCGAGCAGGCACTCTGTCTCGTCCGGAAAAACGCCGCCCTGAACGGCGTCGAAGAAAAGCTCACCACCGTCTGTGAAAACGTCTTCGACCTCGCCAAAGCCTGGTCCGACGATGGCCGGAAATTCGGTCTCGTCATCTGTGACCCGCCCGCCTTCGCCAAAAGCCGCAAAGCGCTGGACGCCGCCTACCGAGGCTACAAGGAGCTGAACCTTCGCTGCATGAAAATGGTAGAGCCCGGCGGCTTTCTCGTCTCGTGCTCGTGCAGCCAGTTCATGACGCCCGAATTATTCCTCGCCATGCTCCGCGAAGCCGCCCACGATTCCGGCCGCGACGCGCATTTGCTCGAAATTCTCATGCAGTCCCGCGACCACCCCGCCTCCCTCTCGTCCGACAATTCCCTCTACCTCAAAGGCTACATTCTACAAATATTTTGACAAAACCAAAAGCGCCCGCCATCGATTTGATGGCGGGCGCAAACATATCGTCCAAATTCAAAAAAGCGTTAATCCATGTATTTTGCAATATACTCCGGCGGATTGCTGGGGTCGTCCGCAATGGTAAACGTAAACGCCACCTTATTTTCCGCCGAGAACAGATTGCACCAGTCGAGGAAGTTCTCCGTCTCCACCGCATCCTTCGACTTTGTCAGACTGTACAAGTTGTCGATGAAAATATGCGTGATATCAAAATTGCCCGCGTGCAGACCGCTGATAAAGCCCTGCAGCAGCGTATAGCTCTTAATTGCGTACTCGCTGGCGTCAATCAGACGGACGCGATGGTCCACGTCGTAGCGCAGCGTATGTCCCTTTTCAATGCACACCATGCTGCCGGACTCGGTCTTGAGTGCGCGCGAAATGGCGTCAATGAGCAGCTTGGTCTTTCCGGAGCCCTCGGGGCCCATCATAATATTAACCATAGGGCATTCCTCCTTTTGCATTCGCCGTCAAACGCGGCGGCGTCTTTATGGTTATGACCATTCTATCAGGTTTTCACCCGAAACTCAATGGCAATCGTGCCAAACTTCGTAAACTTTTCTTGAATACTGCTCAGCCGCCGAGCATCGTCTTGGCAAGCGTCCGGCTCGCGCTCTGCCTTCCCTTGTCAAACGGGTCGATGCCGCACGCGCACGCGCTCAAGGCCGCCGCCAGCTCAAAGAAGTAAAACAGCTCCCCGAGCCCCGCCGCGTCAAGCGTCTGCATTTCCACCTGCACCACCGGCACATCCAGATCGGTGTGCGCCTGCAAAACCGCCTGAACCGCCGCCTCCTGCGCGTCCAGAAGCGTCTTTCCCGAAAGATAGCCCAAGCCGTCGTAGTCCTTCCAGTCCATTTCAATGTTGACCTTCTGGAAGCACCGCTCCGGCACCTGCAAAAGCGTCTCAAACACGCGCTTCTCTCCGCCCTGTAACATCGTGTCGAGCCCGTCCAGAGCCCCCGGCAGTCCCGCGTACACCGGCAAAGCGCCCGCGCCCTCCTGACACGTGTGCCGCGTCATATACGCCTCCCACCAGCCGCCGAACGCGCCAAAATCGGGTGCGAAGCAGCCGAGTATCTCCGCCGCGCGTCCCTTCTGCGTAAGCGCGTACCGGGCCCCCGCGTACATCCACACCGGGTTTTCAAACGCCCTGAGATCATACTGCGAAAAGCCCTCTGCCGCGCCCTCCAGAACGCCCAGCGGGTCGATCCCCGCCGCCGCCAGCACCAGCAGCGTCCCCGCGTTCAGTGCGCTCACGCGCCCGCCAAGGCACTCCGGCATCGGAAGAAACGTAAACCCTTCCTCCTTCGCCATCACCGCCAACGAAGACCCCGCGCCGGCGCTGACATACACGCGCTCCTTCGCTTCTTTCCCATACCGCCGCTCCATGAGCCACCGAAGCGCCCGCGAAGCCGCGCACATCTCCAGTTCCAGCCCCTCCGCGCTTAATAGCAGCAGACAAAAGTCCTGCCCTTCCAATAGCCTGCAAAGCGCGATCCAGTCCGAGCTTGCGAGACTGTCTCCCGTGAACAAGATCTGCATCCGGTCGCCCAGCAGATTCCGGTACCGTCCGCCCAGCGCCTCCACGCCCGCCTTCGCCGCAAGATACGCCTCTCCCGCGCCCGCAACGACAAGCGTCCGGCACTGCCCCTCTATTTTCTCGCAGGCCGACCGGATGGCGTGGATCGTCCTTGCCGTGATGGCGTCCGGCTGTCCGAGCCAGCCCAGAAATTCCGGCGCACCCGGCTGACCCGAGCGCAGATGCAGATGCGCGTCAAATAAATCCTTTTCACACCCCAGCAGCTGCGGCAGCGACACACAGCTCCAGATACTCGAAAGCTCCACATTGATCATTCGTACTTCACCCTTTCGAAGCGCTTTTTCCCATTATACTACACGCCCACGAAAAAGCAAAGCCCGCGTTCAACCCGCCGCCATGCAAATTCTCCCAAGCATCTGCCGCCAGATGTCGAAAAACGACAGTGCCGGAACTTCTTCTTCAGCCACCAGCGCCGCCTCCGCGACCACCTGTCCGCCCGCCGTCACCGTCACCGTCCCGAGCCGCTGCCCCTTCCTGACCGGCGCCTGCACACGCTCCTGCTGCTTAACCTCGCACGAAACCGAGCCCGCCAGCGCCTTGTCCAGAAGCACCTTCCCCGCGTCCTGCGCCGAAAGCGTCACCTGGTCCTCCTTTCCCAGCACGACCTCCACCGGCCGCACCTCCGCGCCCTCCAGCGGGTCTACCAGCGCGAAATTCGAAAACCCGTAATTGAGCATCGCCTTCGCCGATTCAAACCGGTCGGTCGACGACGCGCAGTGCATCACCACAGCGATCAGCTCCATACCGTTTCGTTCCGCGGAAGCCGACAGACAGTACCCCGCCGCGGACGTGTACCCCGTCTTGAGCCCCGTCGTCCCGTCATAAAACCGCACGAGCTTATTCGTGTTGCTGAGCCCAAAAGACCCATTTCTCACCGTATCCATCCAGATGGTCGTATACTCTTTGATCCTCTCGTGCTTTAAGAGCTCTCTTGACATGATCGCAATATCCCGCGCCGTCGTCAAATGCTCTGCCGCGTTCTCCCCATCATCTAGC
>CAKUJL010000002.1 GCA_934661715.1 uncultured Oscillospiraceae bacterium
GTTCGCGCAGCGGCGAAGGGGTGCCCTTCCTGCCGGATGATATGGACTCCATTGATCTGACACGGAGCTATGGCTGAGTCCCCTTTCATTTTTCCAAACACTCGCAGTTCGCCCCACATCTATTCTATCGAGAGACGCTGAAACAAAAAATGCTCGTATCGCAGTCATAGCTTAGAGTGCGTAGTACCAAACATCCCGGCTCTTCAGCCATGTAAAAACGGCTGACATGGTGGGAAATTTACCGTACATGAAGCAGAGTCCTCCTTTCCAGTCGGGAAGGAGGACTTATAGCGCCCGTCAAACTCGATCACGACATTGGTACCGCTGATTTTGCGGATGGTGCCGATGTCACCGTTGAAAACACCCTCGCTGACCTGCTTGCCGGAGCGGTCATATAGCTTGATGTCGTAATTATTCCGCATCTGCATCACGCGGTCATTGAGGCGGAATAAGAAAGAAAAGGGAGGTTCGCCGCGGCGGATCTCCCTTTTGCGTGAAAAAAGACGCCGGAGCTTTTCGCTCCGGCGTCTTTTGGCGTTACAGAATCGCGATCATTTGCTGCCGTAAGGATAGATGTCCAGAATCATCAAGGCGTTGAGTACATCCCGGTATACCTCGGGGTCTGAAAGCTTTTTCTTGAGGATCGACTCGATTCGTTCGATCCGGTAGGAGAGCGTATTGCGGTGGATGTACAACGCCTCCGCCGTGCGCAGCATATTACCGCCGAAGGTGATGTAGGCGCGCAGCGTGGCAAGCAGCTGCTCGTTCTCACTCAGCTCTTTCAGGTAGCGGTCGCGGAAGGCGAAAAGCACAGCCTTGTCTTCAATGTAGAAGGGAAGCTGATAGCTGCCGAGGTCAGAAAAGGAATAGACATTTCCGGCGAGCAGGCCGCCGCGAAGAAGCGAGGAGGTGTAAAAGGCCTGCTGGTAGGCCTTGCCGATTTCCAGTATATTTTCTGTGATGCAGCTGGAAGCCAGCACAAGATTGCTGCCCTTGACCGAGTGGGAGAACTGGCCGCGCGTGTGTTCCATCAGCTCGAGAATGGGAGCAAAATCCGATTCGGTCCTGCCGTACACCATATAGGCGGCAGAACTTGCCCCGGGATAGACGATTGGCTTGATCCGCATGGCGTTGAGCGAGGCATTGCACGCATTTTGCAGGGCATTGAGAACACCGAGCATTGTAGCGCCGTAATCCGAGGCGTCGGGGGCGTCATGGATGGACTGCGGTATGATGGCGAAAAGGAAGACCTGATAGATGCAGTCCGACGGAACGTCTGCCTCTTTGAAAAGCAGCTGTACCTCCTTTTGACTGAGGGAGTCGTCGGAAACCAGTTTTTTTAGCAGGGAGGATGCATATTTATCATACAAGCTGCTCTCCAAAATGGCATTGGAGATCTCACGGCAGATGTCCAGGAAGCTGACGACACGTGACGCAAAAAAGAGAGGAACGCCGAGCTGGTCAGCGTGGTCGGTCACGGAACGGCTGAGCGTTTTGAAGTTGATGCCGCCCTCGACCATGATACCGGAGAGATGGTTCATTTCCGCCTCGTCCAAAAGAGCGATCAATTCACTGTCATTCACGCCGTATTCATAGCCGGATACCAGAATAAATTCTCCGCCGCGCACCCACGGGCTGACGACCTTGGTGTGCTTTGGATAGGGCCATGAGATGACGTTGTCAAGGCCGGAATGCCCTGCTACGACGGAAACGCCGCGAAAGGAGTCCAAATGAAGCAACTCTCTGCACGTTAGCAAAATGCACACCTCCAGAACGATGAAGTAGGAAAAATGCCGGACGGATATGGATAAAAACTACAGACATTGTCTAAAGTATAGCATCCTTTTGAGCAGAAAGTCAATAAAGCCAAACTTCAATTTGACAGGCTGAACAAAGAATTGTGCTTTTTGCATACCGAGGTGCGGAATGCGTCGTGCATATTGCTTGAAAGGAACGTTCAGAACTTTGTGATAATTTCGGATTTATAATTTATGCACATAATGCTATAGTAAACATACAGATCAATTTGTACAATTTGAATCTCCAGCGGCAAACCGTATGAGAAAAATGCGGCTTGCGATCCCCCGGCATTCCCCCTATAAAAGAAATAAAAAAGAAGGGAAAAATCACTATGAGCACAATGAACTATACCGAGATTTGCAATGCCCCATGGATGTACATTTATGTAGGATTATTGATCTTCGCGTGCTGTCTGCACTCCTTTATATTTGCAAGACGTGCGTGGAAGCACGGACTGGATATCGGATTGACACCCACAGAACTTCGTAAACCGCTGACAACCGGTATTGGCATCAGCGTGTTTCCGACGATCCCTGTTGTGATTACTATGATTGGCTTGATTCCGCTGCTTGGTACGCCGCTTCCCTGGCTGCGCTTGTCTGTTATTGGCGGAGCGGCGGCAGAGGCAATGTCGGCCACGGCTGGTGTTGAAGCAGTCGGCGAGGTGCTCGAGGTGGGCGGCTATTCCGTCAAAGGATGGATCGCTGCGGCCTATGTTATGTGCTTTGCACAGACGACGGCGGTTATCTTTAATGTCATTTTCACGAAGCCGATCTCGAAGCTTTATGCAGGCGGCAAGACAGTTGATGCAAAGCTTCCGATGACGATCGGTACGGGCTGCCTGCTCGGCGTCATGGGATATGCGACGATTAACTTCGGCTTGAGTGCGATTAGCACCAAAGGACTTGTTTTTGGTGTGAGTTTTCTGGTTGGCGCAGCGATGGTGGTGCTTGCCAAGAAGCTGCCTGAACAGAAGTGGATGAAGGATTCTCTCATGGCTGTTGCTATGGTTGTAGCCATGGTTGTTGCTGTGATCGTATTCTAAGAAAGGGGATTATGAAAATGGATAACAAAAGACAGGAATTTGTGAGTTGGGTACATCGTTTCGGCATTCCCGCCGGTATTATTCTGGCGATTCCGATGTTCGGCTTTCCGGTTGTCTGCTCTTTGATTTATGGCGTTTGGCCCAACTTTGGAGATCTCTGGCCTGCTTATGTAGCAATGGTGTTGTTCCTGCTTCCGTGGTGGCCGGCAGAGCATTTTGGATATATGTCAACGATGGGCCCTGGCGCTATGTACATGGGTTACATTACAGGCAACATTTCGAATCTCCGCATGCCGGCAACGATTGGTACAATCAACAACTTAGGCATTGAGCCGAATACGGATAAGTGCCATACGTTGGCGATCCTTGCCTGCGCGGGATCCGTCGTGACTTCGATTGCGGTTCTTGCGCTGGGCGTTGTGCTTGCGGTTCCTCTTCAGCCGGTGCTTTCAAATCCTACGCTCAAGCCTGCTTTTGATTATGTTCTGCCTGCGCTGTTCGGTGGACTGGTCGCACAGAGTGTACTGAAAGGCAAGAAAGAGATTGCGGTTTGGGTTGGATGTGTGGCTCTTTGCTTCTTCCTAATGAAGACGGGCCTTGGCGCTGCCTACTACATGCTCATTACGATTGCAGTCGGCGCAGGCGCTTATTACCTTATTGCGTACAAAAAGGCGAAGTAAATAGATCTTGAAGGAAAACAAGACGATAACGATAAAATTATTTATTTGAAATTTGAAAGGAGTAAAGACAATGAGCGAGTATAAACTGATTCGGTGCGGTAAGCTGTTCGACGGCATCCACGAAGAGATGTATGAAAATATGGAGATTCTGGTAAAGGATAATGTGATTGAGGAAGTTGGCCGAGGCCTTACTTATCCAGAGGGAACTAAGATCATCGACATGAACGGTAAGACGGTCACGCCCGGCATGATTGACGCGCATGTTCACCTTAGTCAGATCGACGTTACCGATAAGAATATTGATGTGGTTCACTATTCGGATGGCTGGAGAACACTTGCGGCTCTTTACAGCGCAAAGCGCTGCTTGCACGCAGGCTTCACCACGGTCCGTCACCTCGGTTGGTTTGCGGAGGACTACATCCTTGATGTTAAGCGCATGATCGACGCCGGTCTGCACGAAGGTGCCCGCGTGATCGCGGCGCCGCATCTGCTTGGTACGACCGGTAGCCACGGTGATGGTTCCCAGACGTTCAACACGCATCCTGCTCTGGCCGACTGGCTGGCCTATGACCGTTATCCGACGATTGGCTGCGGAAAGGATTTCTTTGTCAACGCCGTTCGTAGAGAGCGTAAGCTTGGTGCAGACTTCATTAAGATCATGGTTTCCGGCGGTGTGATGAGCAAGACCGATCAGCCGACGGACGTTCAGCTCAACGATGAAGAGCTTGCCGGTATTTTCGATACGGCGCAGTCCCTTGGAATCTCTGTTACCGCCCATAACTACGGTGCAGCGGGCGTGAAGAAGCTCGTCAAGTTCGGCATTAACGGTATTGAGCACGGCACGATGATGGACGAGGAAGCCGCGCGTATGATGGCGGATGCCGGAACCTATGTTGTTCCCACCTTTGCTCCTGGTGAAGATGCGATTATGAACGGTGATAAGGGACTCAACGGTTGCAACCCGGCATTTATCAAGTTTGTCCAGCGCGCCGAAGCACTCAAGGCCGGTCGTCAGGTCATTATGGACAGTGATATTAAGCTGATTGGTTATGGTACGGACTTCGTGGTTGGTTGCCGCCATCAGGTCTATGAGTGCGGCAAGGAGTACTGGTGCTATCTGCAGCACGGCATGGGCGCATACCGCAGCTTGAAGGCTGCGACCTCCGTCAACGCCAAGATCTGCGGCATTGATGACAAGGTGGGTACCATCGAGAAGGGTAAGCTTGCGGATATTTCCGGTTGGGATGCCGATCTGCTCACCGATCCCTATGGACTCACCAAGTGTGCCTTTGTTATGAAGGACGGCAAGGAATATGAGCCGGAGTACCAGTACGGCAAGTATTGCAAGTTTGAGGATCTCCTGTAAGAGATAAAGGAGGAAATTATGAGTCAATACGGACCTGAATTTTGGAACGGTACGAGCGGAGCGCACCGCCGCGTGATGCTCAAGGCGGCCGGTTATGGCGATAAGGATATCCGGACCAAGCCCCATATCGGTGTGCCCAACACCTTTCAGGAGGGCTCACCCGGAACGGCGCACCTGCGTCAGATCGCCGAGGCCGTGAAGCAGGGCATTTGGGCGGCAGGCGGCATTCCGATTGAGTTCGGCGTGCCAGCGACCTGCGGTAACATTCCAAACGGCGTGGAGGAGATGAAATATGAGCAGGTCATGCGCGACATCGTCTGCATGAGCATTGAGGCTGTCAGCAAGGTGCATCAGTTTGACGGAATCTGCATGATCGCCTCCTGCGATAACATCATTGCCGGCTGCTACCAGGCGGCGGCCCGTCTGGACATTCCCGCGATGGTCGTTACCGGCGGCTGCATGGGTGCAGGCTCTCACAACGGCAAGCGCGTTGTCGAGGCGGATGTGGACGTAGCCCGCTTCTCCGGATGCAGCAAGGCGGAGCTCGATGAGTTGGAAGAATGCGTCTGCCCGACCTGCGGCGCCTGCCCGTCGATGGGTACGGCGAACACGATGCAGCTCATCGGTGAGATCTTCAATCTGGTTCTGCCCGGCACCTCCTGCATTCCGGCGGTGGACAGCCTGAAGATCCGCAAGGCGCGTGAGGCCGGCGAGTACATGGTGGAGATGGTGAAGAAGAACATCCGCCCCTCGCAGCTCATTACCCGCGAAACGCTGCTCAATGCCATCATGTTCGATATGGCGATTGCCGGTTCGACCAACGCTTTGCTGCACATCCTCGCACTCTCCTACGAGCTGGGGCTGGACATCAGCATGGAGGACTTTGAGACTTATGCAAAGGAGATCCGCTGCATTGTCGGCGTCATTCCGAGCGGTCCGTATACCATCAATGATCTTTATTACGCCGGCGGCGCGCTGGCCGTCATGAAGAAGCTGGAGAGCAAGATCTTCAGCGACGTGCCGACAATGACCGGAACAACGTGGGGCGAGATGCTCAAGAAGGTGCTTGACCGTAAGACGGATGTGGTCCGTGATCTGGACAATCCGCACTTCGACCTTCCCGGTCTCCAGATCCTGCGCGGAAACCTCGCTCCTTACGGCGCGATCATCCGTCCGACGGGTGTTCCCGAGGAGATGCGTACCTTCCGCGGTAAGGCAAAGTGCTTCGATAACGATACGAAGGCCTATCAGGCGATCGTTGCCGGTCAGATCATTCCCGGCGACGTGCTCGTCATCCGTTATGAGGGCTGCAAAGGCGCACCCGGCATGAAGGAACTAATGCTCTCCAACGACGCACTGGTTGCCTACGGCCTACATAAGAGTGTCGGCCTGGTCACGGATGCACGTTTCTCCGGCTTCAGCCATGGTGCACTGGTAGGACATATTTCTCCGGAGGCCTATGACGGCGGCAATATCGCACTTGTGGAAGACGGCGACATGATTACCGTCGACTCCATCAAGGGTGTTGTGGAACTGGAAGTTCCCGACGAGGTCCTTGCCGAGAGAAGAAAGAACTGGGTCTGTCCGCCGCTCAAGGAGCAGAAGGGCTGCCTGAATATCTTTGCACGCACCTGTCGTCCCGCCCACGAAGGTGGCGCGATGCAGCCGTGGTGAGATAGAGAGGAGAGGGCAGAATGAAGGCGAAAAAGACACTCTTTACGGTAGAATCCCATACAATGGGTGAGCCGCTCCGTCTCGTTGTCGGCGGTATTCCGACGCTGAAGGGAAACAGTATCCCCGAAAAACGGGAATATTTTATCAAGAACTATGATTACATGCGCAAGGCCCTGATGCAGGAGCCGCGCGGACATAAGGACATGTTTGGTTGCATTCTCACGGAGCCTACCATGGAAGAAGCGGATGTCGGCGTGATCTTCATGCACGGCGAAGGCTTCCACAATATGTGCGGCCACGGGACGATTGCGACCAATACGATCCTGGTGGAGACCGGAATGGTTCCGGTTACGGAGCCAGTGACAACGGTCAAGATGGAGGCCCCCGCGGGACTGGTCACAGTTCATGTGAACGTGGAGGACGGGCATGCGAAGAACGTTTCGTTTGAAAATGTGCCTGCGTTCCTCTATAAGCGGGATGTTGAGATTGATGTACCCGGCTACGGGAAATACACGATTGACGTCTCGTTCGGCGGAAGCTTTTTCGCCATCGTTGACGCTAAGCAGTTGGGACTGGGCATTTGCCCGGAAAACGCTACAAAGCTGACACAGGCTGGCATGGCGATCATCCATGCGGCAAATGAGCAGATCAAAGTAGAGCATCCCGATCTGCCGCACATCAAGACCATTGATCTGTGCGAGATTTACGGCCCGGCCAAGTCTCCCGACGCTGATATGCAGAACATCACCATCTTTGACAACCAGATCGACCGTTCCCCCTGCGGAACGGGAACCTGCGCCAAGGTTGCCACACTGTGGGCGAAGGGTGAGCTGAAGGTTGGCGAGGAGTTCGTTTACGAGAGCGTGATCAACACGAAGTTTGTCGGCAAGGCGCTGCGTGAAACGCAGGTCGGTCCCTATCGGGCCATTATTCCGCAGGTGACCGGCAGCGCTTACATCACCGGCTATGCGCAGTGGATGATCGACGAGGATGATCCCGTTAAGCACGGTTTCGCTTTGGGTTGAAAAAGGACAGAGACAACAAAGGAGTCAGGCGAAGGATGAAAGTAGTAATCTGTGATTATAAGACGGATCTGGCGCGGAACGTGGAGTACGAAAAAGAGCTTTTGAGGAAAGCGTTTCCGGACGTGCAGATCGAGACATATGAGTACCACGATGACAAGAAGGAACTGATTTCCATTGTTGCGGACGCGGACGCCGTCATAAATACGTACATAGATTTTGACCGCGAGATTTTGTCGCAGTGCAAAAAGCTCAAGGTGATCGCGCTTAACGCCGTTGGCTACAACATGGTGGACGTCGCGGCGGCGACGGAATACGGCGTGATGGTCTGTCCGGCGGCGGAGTACTGCACGGTCGAGGTGGCGGAGCACACGATGGCGCTGCTCTTTGCGCTCTGCCGGGCACTGCGCAAGTACGTAACGTCGATTGAGAATCACGTTTGGGATTATACCATCGGCGGAAATGTGGAGCGCATCAGCGGGAAGACGATGACGATCTTCGGTTTTGGGAAGATCGGAAAGGCGGTCGCACAGCGTGCCCAGGCGATGGAAATCAAAGTGCAGGTCGTTTCCGGCTCACTCAAGCCGGAGGCGGCGGAGGCACTGGGCGTGAAGCTGGTGGACTGCGACACGGCGCTGGAGACCTCGGATATTCTCTCAAACCACCAGGCACTGAACGAGAAGACGGCGGGGTATTTCAATCTGGAAAAGTTCGCAAGGTGTAAGCGCCGCCCAATTTTCATCAACACAGGACGCGGCGGCAGCGTGGTGGAGGACGATCTGGTCAAGGCGCTGGACGAGGGTTACATCAGTGCGGCCGGACTGGATGTGCTGGCGAGCGAGAACGTCGATTTCAGCCAGCTGAAGCTGCTCGGGCGGGACAATGTAATCATCACGCCGCATGTTGGCTTCTTCTCGATTCAGGCGGCGCGGGATTTGCAGGACATCGCCTGCAACACCGTGATCTGTGCCATGAAGCAGGAGTATGACGGCATTTCCAAGATCGTCAACCGGGCGGAGCTCAAGCTTTGAGAAAGGAAGAGAACCATGAAGAAATATGCGATTACAAATGAAGCGCAGGCAGGACCGGCGCATGGTCCCTATTCGCAGGCATTGGTGTGCGATCATCTTTTCTACACGGGAGTGATCGGCTCGGACGCAAGCGGTGAAGTCGTAAGCGACAAGGTGTATGAGCAGACGATCCGCTGTCTGGAGAATACGGAGGCGTTTCTCAAGGAGGCGGGCGGCTCGCTTGCCGACGTCATCAACGTGACGGTGTATCTTCTGCAGATCTCCGATTTTGATGAGATGAACCGCGCGTATAAGGAAAAGTTTGTGGAAGCACCGATGCCGGCGCGCGCGACGGTGACCGTGCATGAGATGCTGCCGGGCGTGAAGGTCGAAATGGTCGTGACTGCGTATCTGCCGTGATACAAGCAGCGAGGATAGTGAAAAGAGTGGAGGGGCCGCTGGAAAGCGGTTCCTCCACTCTTTTTTTGCTTTGATAAATGGAATGTCTGGTAGGAAAGTGTGTCAGACAATAATACATTGCTTGTTTTTATAGACCTGCTCGACAAACAGGGTCGGCGTGATGGAGGTATACTGCTTGAAATCGTGGATAAAATGTGCCTGATCGTAGTAGCCAAGATCAACGATTACATCCATCACACAGGCGGATTCCAGATAGCGCAGAGCCGTCTGCATCCGGACAATATCCGAGTATTTTTTCAAAGAGACGCCGTAATTCTGACGAAAGATGTTGTTGACATACTGCTGGGAATAGCCCATGGAGCTGGCGATATCTGTAATGCGCTGGATGCCGGTTGTCTGCGTGATCATTTTGGCTGCGCTGGAAGCGATGACGGGCAGCGTGAAAAACTGCTTATTGTTAAAAAAGCTTTGCGCGGTGTCGAGCATCTGCGCGAAGTCGGCACACTCACTCAAATGCTCCTCCAGCAGAGAAACGTCCAGAAATTCGGTGAGCGGAATGCGACTGTCGACAAGATTTTGAATATTATGGCTGAGAAAACGGAAGCGGACGTCGGGGCGGAGCTTCATGCCAAAGCAACGCTGGTAGCGGCTGACCATCGACTTTCTGCCTTGCAGGAAGCTACCGCAGGCATAACCGCGGCAGGTGTTGTTTTCCCAAGTAAACTCAAGGTCGATGTAGCTGTCGGGAATAGCAATAATGTCAATTTGGCTGGGGTTTTCAATCAAATAAAACTTTTCAAAGACCGGGTCTCCGGACAAAAATTCCTGATAACGGACGAAACTATTATTGATATAAAATGTGCGAAAGCTCACGGCGTCCACCCTCCTTTTTGATTTATTTATAGAAACCATAAATCGACAAAATGCGATAGAAAAATTCTAATCTATAGTATAAAGCAGTGAAAAATGTTTGTCAATTGTTCAGAAATTCCAATATTGCATGGATATTTGAACAAAATGCCGCCACCTCACTTTTGTGAGACGGCGGCATTTTGTTCGTTGTAGAATTGGAAACGAAGTGCCCGACTTACTGCATGGGCTGGGGACGCTTTTTCGCAGTCAGCGTGTCAACGCGAATCGCAATCACCGCGACCTTGTCCGCCATTTCAGCGGTAAACACGTCGTTGCGGCCGGCCATATGAAGCATCAGAGCGGATAGGCCTTTGCACTTTTCGTCGCCCTCAAGGATCTCTGCTTTGCCCTCGCCCAGAACAGAGGCATAATAATAACTGTGCGTGCAGGCGGTTTCACCGTGCTGGAGAGCATTCTGGCAGTCCATCTCAAATGCAACACTGGCATTCTTGCGGATCACGTCGAGCTTCTTGCCTTCCTTTGCGCCGTGGAAATAGAAGGTGAAAGCGCCGTTCTCATAGGTGTAACCAAAGTTGAGAGGAACCACATAGGGCTTGTCGCCGTTGATCATTGCAAGACGGATGACCTTGCACTCGTCAATGAGAGCACGAATCTCCTGAATGTCGGTCACTTCACGGTCGTTTCTTCGCATAAAAATAGCCTCCTGTTTTTTTAATTGTACTGGCGCATTTGGACGCCTTTGATGTGCTTTTTCATCGCCTGCATCGCAGCGTCAATATCATTTTCCTCTAATGAATTTACAATATTTTCATGTTCATCAACGGCGGCCTTTGCCGATTTTTGCAGCGTCGTACTGAGCATCAAACAGCGACTGCTGTGCATGTTGATCAGCTCGACCATATCCAGAAGATACTGGTTGTGCGTTTCGCGCGCCAGCATAGTGTGAAACTGATAGTCCAACTGAATATAGAGGGCATAGTCATCTGCATTTAGCATCTGAATCTTACGCTGCTCACGCACACACTCATGCAGCTGCCGCAGCAGGTGATTTGTCACATTGCCGCGCAGCGATTCGATGCCTAAAAGCTCAATATTTTGGCGTACCGCGCTGATTTTGATGGCGTCCTCTGCACTGATCTTGGTGACGGCCATGCTTTTTCCTTTGCTTTCCAACAGACCTTCCGCAGTAAGACGGCCCAGCGCGGCGCGCAAAGGCGTCCGGCTGACCGACAACTCGGCCGACAGGCGTTCTTCTGTCAAAACGGCGCCGGCCGCGATGTCGCCGATGATGATCGCGTTGCGAATGGTCAGATAAGCCTTATCGGAAAGAGTAGGCTCCTTTTTTACCGGTTTTAACGCCAAGAACACCGCTCCTTCCTAAAGACTTACCACTATATTACAGTATAGCGATCCAAAACACAAGGATATTGTAAAAATGAATGCACTTATTTAAAAAATTGAGGCATATTCCGTCAGGCTGCACAACAATGCAGCGGAAGGATTACTTGATCAGGTACTTCTCCAGCGTGCGCAGCATGATGACGGGGAGCTTGCCGAAGGAATACTCTTTGTGAACGCGCTCAGTCCACTTGTGGGCGTCCTTGCCGTGGCAGCCGAAGTTGAAGGCAGGAATGTTCAGACGCTTGATCTGATCGAGCGGAACGTTGTAGAAGCCCTTCATGTTCGGGAGGTTGTCCACCAGCGTCTTCGTGGAGGTCTCCGTATCGTCCAGCTTGAGGTAGCTGCTGTCGGTGAGAACGGGGAAGAACTGCATCATCTTGAGATCCTCACCCATCTCCTTGCCCAGCTCGTCGAGCAGGGAGGTCACACCGTCGAGAATCTCACGCTCCTCGGGAATCTCGCGCTTGAGCGTGTTGCGCGGGCAGTACGGAGGCGCAAGGAAGACGATGACGGTCGGGGTCTTGATGTCGACGATCGTGACGAGGTGCTCGACGATCTTCAGGCACAGCTCACGGCGGTCGAGGTTCTCGGCCATGGCCTTGTTGGTGATCTCGTCGATCTCAGCGTCAACGTCGGGCTTGATGGCCTTGACCGCGTTGTACAGCTCGCTGTAGTCCATGACCTTGAGCGCGTACTCACGCTTGTAGTACTTGGCGCCGGTCATCTTGCAGTAAATCTTGTTCTGCTCGTCGGTATAGTTGTCAACATACTCCAGCGCGTCCTGAGCGACCTTGCGCAGGCGGGCGAAGATATCGTCCATCTCCATGTTGTGGATGAAGTAGTTGAAGTAAACGAAAGCGGAGAAGGCCGTCTGCACGTCGTAGGAGGGCTTGAGGTCCTTCATCTTCAGAACCGTGGGAGGCATCGTGTACTCATTGTTGTACACGTCGCTGAACTCCGCGCGCATATCAATGTTGCGGGTGATTTCGGCGGCAACCATGGAGGCGCTGAAGCCCTCGAAGCCCTGGCCGGAGTGCGTCGGCTTACCGATGATATAGAAGCAGGGGAGGATCTTGCCGACCGCACCGGCGTGGAAGTAGTGCGCCGTGTCGCCGGGGAAGGCGGGGGAGATGAAGTCGGTGTTCATCGCCATCTTGTAGGTGAGGTTGTACTTGGCCTTGAGCTCTTCCAGAACATCGAGGGAGTCGATGATACCGGTGTGCTGATTTTCCTCAACAGGGTTGGACATGAAGATGAGGTTGCCGTCGAACTTATCTAGATTCTCAGTGAAGTAACGCATGAGAAGCATGTTGATCGCATCGCCGCACTTCATGTCGGAAGCGCCGCGGCCAAACATCCATTCGCCGGATTCGATATCCGCCAGGACCTCAGGATCGTTCGTCAGGGCCTTGATCTTCTCGGGCAGGGCGTCGCAATCGAAGGCGTAATCCTTGATTGCGCCGTAGTCGTCGATTTGGACGGTGTCCATGTGACCATGGAGAATGATCGTGTCCTTGCTGTCGCTGCGCGTACCGAAGGCGATGGCAATCACGTTGAGTCGGTTGAAGGGATCGTTGTTCTTCAGAGGCTGAACGATCAGCTGATCCGGATGCACCTTAAAGTAAGGAATATTGCCAACCCACTCGGCAATGTGCAGGGCAACATCGCGCTCACCGTGCTCGGAATTGTTCAGACTGGGAATAGCAACCAGCTCTTTGGTAAGAGCAAGCGCTTCGTCATAAAAAGGATACTTCTGCATGGTAAAACCTCTCCTTAAACAAAAGATATTATAATGTATAGGGGTGATTATGACACTGCCGGAATGAGTGTTTCTTGTATTCTGCATTCTGTATACAAAAAACATACACAATACGTAGAAATGAATGTGGAGTTTATTATAGAAAATTTGTGCAGGACTTGTCAATAGCGTTTTCGAAGAAAAAACCAATTTCCGGCACATTTTTATAAATTCTTTATTCGTTCCTGACAGATGCGACCGAAGATGTCATATTTGAAATTGACGCTTTTCACAAGAAAAAAGTCGAAAATTGGCGGACATGATGAAAAAAGGAAATGAGGGAAAATGCCTTGACAAGTTTCGAGAATTTGAATATTATACTTAATAATAACCGAACCGTACGAAAGAAAATTGTCGTCACGTACAGGTTGTATACAGAATACGGTACTCTATAATGTTGGAAATGAACGCACCAGAGCGGGAGGAAGTCGCTCGCAAACCCATCCGTGAAAGCCGGAGTGCAGCCGACCGCCAAGCGGGAAGATTGCGGTTCCGTTTTTCAAAATGTCCCCGATCCGTCTGCGGCAGAGCAGGGCGGCGGAGAACGGTGTGCAATGACACTGCCCACGCTGTTTCCGTGCCGGGCTTTTCCAAGGCCTGGGTTGAGGACGAACATACTATTCTCGGTACATAATTTAAGGAGGACAAAACATGAAAAAGATTCTTGCGCTAATCCTTGCGGGCGTTATGACCCTTTCGCTCGCAGCCTGCGGCTCCAAGCCCCCCGCAGAAGACACGAACAACGATGCCAATACGGGTGATGACAGCACGGTCTACAAGCTGATTACCGGCTCCACCGTTCAGGACGACTCCGCATCCGGCATTGCCCTGCTCGAGTACTTCAAGCCCTACGTGGAAGAGCACTCCAACGGCCGCATTCAGGTTGAGGTTCAGAACAACTCTGTTCTTGGCTCCGACCGCGAGCTGTTCGAAGGCCTTCAGATGAACACGGTTCAGTGCTCCTTCGGCCCCATGTCCACGCTGGCCAACTTCGCTCCCGACTACGCGGTGTGCGACCTGCCCTTCCTCTTCAGCGATAAGGAAGACGCTTACGCACAGCTCGACGGTGAGTTCGGCGCCAAGCTTGCCGAGTCTCTGCCCAACGTCGGTATGCGTCTGCTCGCCTACGGCGAAAATGCGTTCCGCAACATCTCCAACTCCCAGCGTCCCATCGAGAAGCTGGAAGACCTGAAGGGCCTCAAGATCCGCGTCATGGAGTCCCCCATCAACATCGCTACCTACACCGCTCTGGGCTGCAACCCCACTCCGATGGCGTTCTCCGAGCTCTACACCGGCCTGCAGCAGAAGACGGTTGACGGTCAGGACAACGGCGTTGTTCTTACCTACACCGCCAAGCTCTTCGAGGTTCAGAAGTACTACACCTTCACCGGCCAGATCTACGCCGCCAACGGCATGGTCTTCTCCGAGGCCTTCTGGCAGAGCCTGCCCGAGGATCTTCAGCAGGTCGTTCGTGACGGTGCTCTCTACGCGATGGAGAATCAGCGCCGCCTGAACACCGAGATGGAAGAGTCCCTCATCACCACCATGGAAGAGGCTGGCCTGCAGGTCAACCATATGGACGAGGCTGAGATTGCCCGCATGAGAGAAGCTACTGCGTCCGTTTGGGATCAGTTCAAGGGCGATATCTCCGAGGAAATCTACAACATGGCTGTCGAGATCCGCGACAACTAAAACTCCCCAGCGCTTTAATTCAATGGTTTAATTGAGTGTGTGGGGGCGTCGGCTTGACGCCGGCGTCCCCCGTACACTTCCTGCGTTGATTCAGCTTTAGGAAGGGTTACTATATGAAAGAAAACAAATTGGCCTACATCTGGAATCACTTGGAGGAAATTATCTTGGTTCCCTCCTTTATGATTTCCACGGCGCTTGTCTTTATCCAGGTTATCATGCGTTATATTTTCCACAATTCTCTGACCTGGTCTGAGGAACTGGTGCGTTACATTTACATTTGGCAGACCTGGATCGGTGTGAGCTATGCGGTTCAGACCGGCAGCCATCTGCGCATCACGATGATTCGTGACAGACTCCCTGCCAAGGGCCAGCAGGTCCTTGAGATCCTTGTTCGTATTATTTGGGTCGGCTTTGCGATCTTCATTGCTTATCAGGGCGTTCAGGCCGTGCAGATTATTCTGTCTTTCGGCCAGAAATCTTCCGCTCTGCGCGTTCCCATGCAGTTCTGCTATATGTCGATTCCTGTTGGTATGATTTTAATGAGCATCCGCCTGATCGAGAAGACGGTCAAGGAGCTGCTTCATAAAGATAATTCCACCTCTCAGGAAGGAGGCGTTGCTGAATGAATATCGCAATGCTCTTTGGCATCTTCTTTGTCCTTGTTATGCTCAGTGTGCCGATCGGCGTTTCACTCGGCCTCGCTACCTCCGTTACCATTATTCTTACCTCTGACATCGCTCCCGTGCTGGTTGCGCAGAAGGCATTCACGGGTCTTGATACGTTCACGCTCCTGGCGATCCCCTTCTTCATGCTTGCCGGTAACCTGATGGCCTACGGCGGCATTGCGCGCCGTATTGTCAAGCTGGCCGACGCGGCAGTCGGCAAGTACACCGGCGGTCTCGGCATGGCTACCGTTATCGGCTGCATGTTCTTTGCGGCGATTTCCGGTTCCGGCCCGGCCACGGTCGTTGCCATGGGCGCGATCATGATCCCTGAAATGGTCAAGCGCGGCTACGACAAGGGCTTCGCCACCGGTCTGACGGCAACGGCCGGTACGATCGGCGTTATCATCCCGCCCTCCATTCCCTTCGTTATTTACGGTGTTGCTTCCGGTACGTCCGTCGGAGACCTGTTCAAGGGCGGCTTTATTCCTGGTTTCCTGATTGGCTTTGCACTGATGCTCGTCAGTTATCTGATTTCCAAAAAGCGCAGCTACAAGGGTATGGTCCGCGAGAAGAACGATGAGAGCTTTATGTCCGTCCTGATGGACTGCCTGCCGGCGATCATGGCTCCGGTCATCATCCTCGGCGGTATCTACGCTGGTATCTTCACGCCGACCGAAGCGGCAGTTGTCGGTTCTGTCTACGCGCTGATTGTCGGAAAGTTCGTTTACCATGAGCTGGATTGGAAGACGATCGTCGACGCTTATAAGAGCACGGCGGATACCAACGGTATGACCGGTCTGGCACTCGGCTTCTCGATGGCGTTTGCTTCCTATCTGACGATGGAGCAGATCCCGACCAAGATCGCCAACTATCTGCTCTCTGCAATCTCGGCTGATTGGCTGCTGATCCTCATGATGCTGATCGTTCTGCTGATCTTCGGCCTGTTCGTCGATAACATCTCCTCCTGCCTGATCCTCACGCCGGTGTTCCTGCCGGTTGCGACCCGTCTGGGCATGAGTCCTGTCCACTTCGGTATCATGATGACGGTTGCTTTGGCGATCGGCTTCGTTACGCCTCCTTACGGCGTTAACCTGTTCGTTGCTTCCTCCGTTTCCAAGATGAAGATCGAAGAGGTGTCCAAATCTGCGATTCCGTTTATTATTGCAATGCTGGTCTGCCTGTTGCTGATCGCTTACATTCCCGGAATCTCTATGCTGCTGGTAAATCTCCTTTAAGGATGTTGTTCACCGGCGTGCAGTGAATTGTACAGCATTGCCTGTGAACACAAATGAGGTTTACAGGCAATGCTGTTGCAATATGGAAAATGCTTTATTTTATAAGACTTTTTGTGCGTGATGCTTCAATTTTTACAATGCAAAATCTGCCGCATCGTATAATATGATAACAGGTTTTATAAGGTTTCCATTTTCCGACGCGGCGCGGATTGTGCCGCATTTCATACCGTTCAACCGTTCACAAATCAGACAACCGTAAAACCACAAGAATAAAGAAAAGGAGAAATGGATCATGATGACACAGAATGAAAGATCACAGGCAACCGTGCCGCCGATGGCATTACACAGCGCCACGACGCCCTGTGTTGTAAAGGGCGAGGGCTGCTATCTGTACACGGAGGATGGCCGGAAGATTCTGGATATGGCATCCGGTATCGCGGTAAACGCGCTGGGCCACTGCCATCCGAAGGTAGTGGAGGCAATCGAGAAGCAGGTGCATACGCTGATCCACGCAGGCCACAACGTGCTGTATTATGAGCCGTACGTGACGCTGACGGAGAAGCTGGTGCATGCGACGGGCGACAAGTACAAGCTGTACTTCTCGAACTCCGGCGCGGAGGCGAACGAGGGCGCGATGAAGCTGGCGAAGTACGCCACGCACCGTCCGGTCATCATCTCGATGAAGAACGCGTTCCACGGCCGTACGATGGCGACGGCGACGATCACGACGTCGAACGCGAACTATCGCAAGTACTATGAGCCGATGATGCCGAGCGTGTACTTTGCGGAGTATCCGTACCTGTTCCGTACTCCGTACAAGATGGAGGACGGCAAGTGCCCGAAGGAGTACTTCACGCAGTTTGACGATATTTTCAAGAAGATCGTGGATCCCTCGATGGTGGCGGCGATCATGATGGAGCCGATTCAGGGCGAGGGCGGCTATGTGGTGCCCCCGATCGAGTGGCTGAAGTATGTGCGTGAGATCTGCGACAAGCACGGGATCATGCTGATCTTCGACGAGGTGCAGTCCGGCTTTGGCCGTACGGGTAACCTGTATGCATGGCAGACGTTCGGCGTGGAGCCCGACATCTTCACGTCGGCGAAGGGCATTGCGGGCGGTATGCCGCTGAGCGCAGTGTTCGGCAAGAAGGAGATCATGGACAAGTGGGCGGCCGGTGCACACGGCGGCACGTTCGGCGGCAACCCGGTGTCCTGCGCGGCGTCTATTGCAGTTCTGGATGAGCTGTATGAGGGCGGCGTGCTGGAGAACTGCCGCAAGATGGGCGAGGTTGTGCGTGCGAAGATGCACGATCTGCAGAAGAAGTATCCTGTGATCGGCGATGTGCGCGGCGTTGGCCTGATGAACGCGATGGAGTTCGTCAAGACCGAGGACAACGCGCCCGACGGCGCGCTGTGCGCGAAGGTGCAGGCAGAGGCGCTCAAGCGCGACCTGTTCCTGCTCAACTGCGGTGCAGACCACAACAACATTCGTCTGATTCCGCCTCTGAACGTGGATGAGGAGACGATTAACAAGGTGTTTGATATTCTCGACGCGGCGATTGACGCAGCGCTCAAGGCCTAATTTTAAGACGGAGGAAAAGAGCAATGGAAGCAAAAGAGTATTTGGAACAGCTTGTCGCCAACGCGCGAGTAGCGCAGGCAGAGTTTGAGACCTATCCTCAGGAGAAGGTAGACGCAGCCTGCCGTGCAGTGTGCAAGGCTGTGTATGACAACGCCGATATGCTGGCTCACATGGCCGTCGACGAGACCCGTATGGGCCGCTACGACAGCAAGATCGCCAAGTGCCGCAACAAGTCCAAGACCGTTTGGCTGGGCATGAAGGGCAAGAAGAGCCGCGGCATCATCGACTGGGATGAAGACACCCAGATCGCCAAGGTCGCCAAGCCCATCGGCGTCATCGGTTCCGTCACCCCGACCACGAACCCGGTCATCACCGTCATGCACAACTCCGCCTGCGCGATGAAGTGCGGCAACGCCATCATCATCTGCCCGCATCCCCGCGCCAAGGGCGTCGGCGTCAAGACTGTTGAGCTGATGAACGCTGAGCTCGAAAAGCTCGGCATGCCCAAGAACCTGATCCAGATCATCCCCGAGCCCACCATGCAGCTCTCTGCCGGCCTGATGAGCGCTGTGGATCTGTGCATCTGCACCGGCGGCCCGAGCATGGTCAAGGCTGCCTACTCCAGCGGCAAGCCGGCCATCGGCGTCGGCCAGGGCAACGTTCAGGTCATGATCGACCGCGACGTCGACCTGAAGGAAGTGGTCGAGATGGTCATCACCGGCCGTACCTTCGATAACGGCGTTCTGTGCACCTGCGAGCAGAACATGATCGTCCCCAAGGAAAAGCGCGCTGAGGCCATCGAGTATGCCAAAGAAGCCGGCGCTTACGTCATCGACGACGAGAAAGATGCCGAGATCCTGCGCGAGACCATGTTCCCCAACGGCGCGCTGAACAAGAACATCGTCGGCGCTTCCCCCGCTGCCATCGGCAAGATGGCCGGCCTGCCGGTGCCCGAGGATGCCCGCGTGATCCTCTGCCGCACGAAGGGCGTTGCCTATGACGACGTTCTGGCCAAGGAGAAGCTCTGCCCCGTGCTGGCTCTGTTCGACTACGACAAGTGGGAAGACGCTGTTGAGATTGCCCGCGCGAACCTCAACATGGAAGGCGCTGGCCACAGCTGCGTGATCCACTCCAACACCAAGGAGCACATTGAATATGTCCCGACCCGCGTGAACGTTTCCCGTTACGGCGTCAACCAGGTTGGCGGCACGGGCCTCGGCGGTGCGATGGACAACGGCCTGAACCCGACCACGACCCTCGGCTGCGGCACCTGGGGCGGCAACAGCATCAGCGAGAACATCTACTATCACAACCTGATGAACGTCTCCCGCATCTCCTACAAGATCAAGAACAAGAAGTTCCCCACCGACGAAGAGATCTGGGCTGAGTAATTTACTTAGCTCTGGTAATTAGGTCGAGCTGTTATAAACATCCTCTCACGGTTTTTCTTGCCATTTAAATTCTCTCATTGATCTGGTATTTCATATGCATTACAGCAATCGTCTAATTCACCAGTTTTAATGTAATAAAAGCCCGACATTAGTCGGGCTTTTATTACATACGCAGACAGCAAGCAGCTACGGAAAGCGGTTTTGAGGATCGATGGTGCAGAGGCGTGGAGAGCCAACACCATTCGAAAAGTGGAGGAAATGTATGAATACAGGCGTCGTTTTTATTCAGGTCGTCATCCTTACTATCATGATGGCAATCGGGTTTGTTCTTGGCAAGATCGGCTATTTGAAAAAAGAGCATTCCGATTTGCTGACGCGCCTACTTCTGGATCTCTTTTTCCCGTGCAGTGTGCTTGCGTCGGCGAGCAACAGCTACGATACGGGAAGCATTGGCCAGACCATGCTGATTGTTTTCGTGTATTTTGCCATGTTGATCCTTTTTACCGGATTGGCACGTATCCTTGCGTGGATGCTTCGGATGAACGAGGACGATATGCTCGTATTTACCCGTAGCATAGGCTATCCGAATAACGGATTTATGGGTCTTCCGCTTTGCACTGCGGTGTTTGGCGCGCAGGGAACGCTGTGGGCGTCTTTATCGGTTCCCGGTACGACGATTTACATGTTTACGATTCTGATGCTCTGCTTCTCCAGAGAGGAAAAGGGAAACCTTACCAAGCAGATCAAGAGTTTGATCAACCCAATGAATCTGTCGGCGATCGTTATGATTGTGATGCTGGCGACGAGATGGAAGCTTCCGTCTTTCCTTACGCAGGTTTGCAGCAGTCTCGGCAACTGTGTCGCTCCGGTTGCGATGCTGGTTGTGGGCTATCTGCTCTCGGAGAACCCGCTGGCGGACGCATTGAAAGAGTTCCGACTGTATTTGATTACGATTCTGCGCAACATTGTCTGTCCCCTGATCGGGGCGGTGCTGCTGCGTTTTTCGGGATGGGATCGGAATATGTGTATGTGCCTGGTCATGGTTATGGGATGCAGCGTCGCAAGCTCTGTGAGTATCTTTGCCGCGCGGTATGACCGCTCGCCGAAGTTTGCCAGCCAGAGCATGCTCCAGTCGAGCCTGTTGCTTCCGCTTACGATGCCCTTTGTCATGGTTCTGGCGGAAAAAATTCTACAATATGCGAAGAATATGCCGTGTCTGTCTTGAAATATGGATACAGGCAGATTAAAATAATTACAATCACTCTATAACATTTGCAGGAGATAACAATATGGATACTACACTGAAAGCAAAATTTGTTACGCCTGAGGTTGCCGTGCAGTCGGTGCAGTCCGGAGACTGGGTTGACTACGGCTTCGGAGCAGGCTTTCCCGAGTTGCTGGACAAGGCGCTTGCCGCGCGTAAGGGCGAGGTCAAGGACGTCAAGGTTCGCGGCGGTCTTGTGATTCGTCCGCGTATTGAGATCGTGGAGAGCGATCCTGAGCAGGAGAGCTTTTCTTACTACAGCTGGCATATTGGCGATTATGAGCGCAAGCTTCAGACCCGTGGTCTCGTGAAGTTTATGCCTACAATCCTGCGCTCTCTGCCGTATCTTTACCGCGATAAGCACATCCGCTGCGATGTGGCGTTTGTTCCGGTTTCTGCTCCGGATGCGGAGGGTTACTGCGGCCTTGGTATTTCCAACTATGCATGGCGCACGATCTTCGAGAGCGCCCGCACGGTTATCTTTGAGATCAACGAGCACTATCCCAAGCTGCAGGGCGTGAACGGTTCTCACCGTGTTCACCTCTCAGAGGCGGACTATGTTGTTGAGGGCACACATGAACCGCTGCCCGTACGCTCCTACCGCGATCCGAGCGAGACGGATATCGCCATCGCCAAGTTGGTCGTTGACCAGATCCCCAACGGCGCAGTGCTTTCCCTCGGCGTGGGCGGCGTACCCTACACGGTCGCAAAGATGCTCGCCGAGTCTGATAAGAAGGACCTTGGCTGCCACACCGGTACGATCAGTGACGCGTTTCTTGAGCTTTACAAGGCCGGCAAGCTGACCAACGCCCGCAAGGAGCTGGATACCGGCCTTTCCGCGTGGAACCTCGCCATGGGTTCTCAGGCGCTCTATGACTGGCTGGACGCCGAGCCGGGCACTTTCCATCCCGGCGATCTGGATTATATTCACTCCGTCGAGCGCATTTCTCAGCTGAGCAACGTCATCAGCATCAACGGCGGCGTGCAGCTTGACCTGATGGGGCAGGAAAACGCCGAGAGTGCCGGTACTCGCCAGCTCTCCGGCATTGGCGGCCAGATGGATTTTCTCGAGGGCGCATTCCGTTCCAAGGGCGGCAAGGGCTTTATCTGCATCAATTCTTCCCGCGTGACCAAGGACGGTGAGCGGAAGTCGAACATCATTGCGACAATTCCCGGCGGCAGCACGGTCAGCGCACCGCGCACGATGATCCAGTACGTGGCGACGGAGTATGGTGTGGTTTCACTTTCCGGCAAGACCCTGCGTGAGCGCGCAGAGGCGATGGCTTCGATTGCACACCCCGATTTCCGTGAGGAACTGCTCAAGTACGCGAGAGACACGTTCAAGTAAGTAGTTGGATAGGAGAGCAGTGTGAATAAGCCATTTCAACCGGCGGTGCTTGGCCCGCTTAACCTGAAAAACAGGACGGTACGTTCGGCTACCAACGAGCACTTGTCACAGCCGGACGGTCAGGTAACAAAGATCTGGGCGGATACGCTTGTTGAGCTTGCAAAGAATGAGGTTGGGCTGATTATCTCCGGCCATTTCTGCGTGGATGCGTCCCAGCGTGCGGATGAGGGGCAGCCGGTTCTGGATGAAAAGACGGACCGGGAAATCCTCTGCTGCGCAGCAGACGGTGTGCATCAGTGTGGCGGTAAGATTCTGGCACAACTCAGTCACAGCGGCATCAAAGCCATGGAGCGCGGCGTACTTGATGTATTCTGCCGCCCAATAGCCGGAAGAAACATCGTTGAAACCGCTGAACTGCTCCATGATCTCAGCGTCGCCGTCTCCGTACACATCAAAGAAACGGACAGCCATCGTGGTAAACTCAGCACGGGTAATGGCATCGTTGGGGGCAAAGATGGTCTTGTTCTTACCGTAGGTAATGCCGTTGTTGCTCAGATACTTCACATAGCCGCTATACCATGCGTGTGCAGGAATATCCGCAAATTTGGTATTTGCCGCCGTGGAAATGGTGTCACCGTTCTTCTCGGCAAGCAGGCGGGCGAAGATCGCGGCGGCTTCACTGCGGGTCATGCTGCGGCTGGGGCCGAAGGTACCGTCCGTGTAGCCGACGATGTAAACGCCGTGGCGCTTGGCCTGCTCCACTTCGGGGACGGTCAACTCACCGTTTTTGTCGGTCTTGCCTGCGGCTGACTGACCGAGATCACCCTTGACCGTGACATTTTTGCCCTGCTGGGGAGCCTTCTTGTGGTCGGTCACAATGACCGTCACCTGATGCTTGGCGTCCAGATCTGTGCCGTCCGGCAGCTTCACCGTGATATTGCCGGTCTTGCCGATGGACACTGCACTGCCGGAGATGGGGCGCTTCGTGTCCGTGCGGATGACCTTGACGGTCAGCGTCCAGCGGTCGCCGTCCGCATCCTCATAGCCAGTAGTGACCTTGCCGTCCTCGTTGGTCTTACCGCTGCCGGTGGGGACGGTGATCTGACCTGCCTTGTCGGTCTTGCCGGAGGCGTAGTTGTCATTCTTATCCGTGACAGCGATGCTCATGTCCGGCACAGCGGACTTGTCCTTGACAAGCTGCACGGTCACGGTGGTCTGGTCGGCGTAGTCCAGCAAGCGGCTGTTGGGCAGACGGATGGAGATGCTGTTATCCTTGTGGAGCGCAACTGCGGCGTTTGCCACAGGATTTTTGTTGTCGGTATCGGTGACGGTCACAAGGTAGCCGCCCACAATGGCCTCACCCTTGCTGTCCGTAGTGCCGCTGTTGTAGATCTTCTCAATCTCTGCCGTTTCCAGCTTCTCTCCGCAGTTCTCGCACTCCTTGTGCTTGCTGCCCGCAGTGTCGGTGGTAGGCTCCTTGTCGATGATCCAGTCGCCGGGCTTATGACCGGCAGGCTCGGTGTAATCGGTCTTGTTTGTATCGCCGCAACGGGTGCAGGTGTTGGTGGTGTAACCCATCTCGGTGCAGGTGGGAGCAGTCACTTCGGACTTGTAATCGTGTCCCAGCGCGTTTTTCAGCACAGCGCCGCACTTGGTACAGAACTGCGGCTGGGTGCAGGTGGCGGCATCGCCGGGGACATGACCTGCCGCCTCGTTACCCTCGATGCGGTGATAGCCGCAGCGGGTGCAGCGGTATTCCATGACCCCCTCGCCGGTGCAGGTGGCGTTGGTGACGAGGGTTCCCTCGTCCCAGCTATGCCCCAGCGGAGAAGCGTAATCCGTGACAAAGCTGCTGCCGCAGCCGTCACAGAGGTGGATGGTCTTGCCGCCGTTTTCGCAGGTAGCGGCGATGACATGGGATTCATAATTGTGAGGCAGCGCCGCCGTGATGTCCTCAATGTGACGATCCCCACAGACGGAGCACTCGCGGACGGTATAACCGGGGCTGGTACAGGTGGCAGCCACGGTGTAGACCTCATAGCTGTGTTCGCCCTTGGGTGTGGCGGTCTGCTTCATTTCGCCGCAGCGGGAGCACAACTCCAGCTGCTTGCCGTCTGCTTCGCAGGTGGCGTCACGGATGACGATGCTCTGCCATGCGTGACCGAGGGAGTCCACATAGTCGCGCTTTTCGATTTTGCCGCACTCCGTACAGAGGTAGCGGTCATAGCCGAGGGTGGTGCAGCCGGCCTTGGTGCTGTCCAGCAGAATATACTTGTGGTTTTCACCGCAGCCCTTGTCGGTGCAGCAATTTCC
>CAKUJL010000003.1 GCA_934661715.1 uncultured Oscillospiraceae bacterium
GGCCCATTTCCTTTGTCGGCATCGCCGTGCCGCACCTGATGAAATCGCTGTTCAAATCGGCAGAGCCTTTGATCATGATCCCGGCCTGTTTTCTGGGCGGCGGCGTGTTCTGCCTGTTCTGCGACCTCATCGCACGCACGGCCTTTGCGCCCACGGAGGTCAGCATCAGCTCGGTCACGGCCATTTTCGGTGCGCCCATTGTCATCTATATGATGATCCATAGAAAGGCGGCGTGAGATGAACGACTATTTGAAAACAGACGCGCTCAGCGTCGGCTACGACGGAAAGGCCCTGATCCGCGACGTCGCGCTTTCGGTGCAGCGCGGAAAAATCGTCACGCTCATCGGCCCCAACGGCTCGGGAAAATCGACCATTCTCAAAACGGTTATCGGTCAGCTTCCGGCCATCACGGGAACCGTCTTTCTGGACGGCGAGGAGATGCGCACCCGCAGCCGCGGCGATATTGCAAGGCGGATGGCCATTTTAATGACCGCCCGCATGGACCCCGAGCTCATGACCTGCCGCGACGTGGTCAGCTCCGGCCGGTACCCCTACACCGGACGGCTCGGTATTCTGCGGCAGGAGGACAAAAAAATCGTGGAGGAAAGCCTCCGGCAGGTCGACGCGCTCGATTTTTCCGAGCAGCCCTTTCAGGCCGTGAGCGACGGACAGCGGCAGAGAATCCTGCTTGCCAGAGCCCTTTGCCAGCAGCCGGAGCTGATCGTCCTCGACGAGCCGACGAGCTTTCTCGACATCCGCTACAAGCTCGAGCTTCTTTCGATCCTCAAGCGCATGGTGCGCGAAAAGGGGCTGGCGGTTTTGATGTCGCTGCACGAGTTGGAGCTGGCCGCGCGGATATCCGACACGGTTGTCTGCGTCGCCGGAGACCGCATTGACCGCGTGGGCACGCCCGAAGAGATCTTCACCCGCGACTATATCGCCAAACTCTACCACATGGAGCCGGGCAAGTACGATCCTTGCTTTGACTCGCTCGAATTCGTTCCGGGAGGTTCCAAATGAAAGACAAGCGCGGAACATTTTACGCCGTCTCCGTCGGCCCCGGAGATCCGGAGCTTCTGACGCTGCGGGCGGTCCGCATTCTCGAGCGCTGCCCGGTCATCGCCGCGCCGCAGACAAAATCCGGCAAAACGCTGGCGCTGGATATTGCAAAGGGCGCTGTGGATGTAAGCGGCAAGACCATCCTTCCCGTCCAGTTTACAATGTCGCACGAAGCTCGCGTGCGCGAAGAAAGCTACCAGAAAATCGCCGCCGCCATCGAAGCGACGCTATCGCAGGGGCTGGACACGGCGATGGTGAACCTCGGAGACGTAGCCGTTTTTGCAACGGCGTATTATATTCTCGAGCGCATCCGCGAAGACGGCTTTGAAACGCAGATGATCCCCGGCGTGACGAGCTTTTCCGCCGTCGCGGCCGCGCTTGGGTGCAGCCTCACGGAAATGGACGCGCCGCTTCAGATCATCCCGGCCAGCGCGGATTTAGACATTGCGCTCCGGCAGCCCGGCACAAAGGTCCTCATGAAATCCGGCAGCGCCATTCACGAAACAATCGCCGCACTGGAGCGAAACGGGCTGTTAAGCCGCGCCGCGATGGTGGCCGACTGCGGCCTTCCCACGCAGCAAATTTTCGAAGATCTGTCGCAGCTTCCCGAAACCGTCAGCTATTTTGCAACGATCGTTGTGCACTGAGGAAAAAGACATGCAGACATTGACTCCCCGCCTCGTTCTCGCCGGAACGAACAGCGGCTGCGGCAAGACGAGCGTCACGTGCGCCGTTTTGCAGGCACTGGTGAACCGTGGGCTCCAAACCGCCGCCTGCAAATGCGGGCCGGACTACATTGACCCCATGTTCCACAGCCGCGTCATCGGCGCAAAAAGCGCGAATCTCGACCCCTTTTTCTTCGACGAAAACACGCTGCGGTATCTTTTGTCGGAGAACGCCTCCGGCTGCGGCGTCACAATCATCGAGGGCGTCATGGGCTACTACGACGGTCTGGGCTTGAGCTCCACCCGCGCAAGCACGTTTGAGCTCGCGCAGAAGACGGACAGTCCCGTCGTGCTCATCGTAAACGCACGCGGCGCTGCACTGTCGCTTCTGGCGGTGATCGAAGGCTTTCTGGCGTTTCAGCCGGAAAATCATATGAAAGGCGTTATCCTGAACGGCTGCACCGCCATGAGCTACGGCCCGCTTGCAAAAGAGATCGAGCGCCGCTTCCCAATCAAAGCCTGCGGTTTTCTGCCGCGTCTTCCGGAGTGTTCGCTCGAGAGCCGCCACCTCGGCCTTGTGACCGCCGCGGAAGTTGCGGGTCTCAAGGAAAAGATGCAGCGCCTTGCCGCGGAGGCCGAAAAAAGCATGGACTTAGATGCCCTTCTTTCGATCGCAAATAGTGCCGCGCCGCTTTCCTTCACCCCGCCAGAGCTCCCGGCGCCGGGGGAGAAGGTTCGCATCGGCGTCGCGCGGGACAAGGCGTTCTGCTTTTTCTACGAGGACAGTCTGGGCCTTCTTCGAAAGCTCGGCGCCGAGCTCGTCGATTTCAGCCCGCTCGAGGATGCAAAGCTTCCTGAAAATTTGCAGGGGCTCTATCTTCCCGGCGGCTATCCCGAGCTCTACGCGAAAGCGCTCAGCGAAAACAAAACCATGCGCGAAAGCGTCAGAAACGCGGTCTTGTCCGGTCTTCCGTGCATCGCCGAATGCGGCGGGTTCATGTACCTGACCGAGAAAATCGGCGAATTCCCAATGGCAGGCGCACTGCCGGGGCGCTGCTTTGACACAGGAAAGCTCACGCGCTTCGGCTATGTGACCCTGAGCGCCGAACGCGGCAATCTTTTATGCGGCGCGGGAGAGACCATTCCCGCGCACGAATTTCACCACTGGGACGCGGAAAAGACCGGCGACGGCTTCACCGCGCAAAAACCCTCCGGAAAATCCTGGCCCTGCGTCGTCACAACCGACACCCTCTACGCGGGCTTCCCGCATTTTCATTTTTACGCCAATGTATCGTTTGCCGTCCGGTTTCTGGACGCGTGCCGAAAGGAGCTAACCCGCCATGCTGGAACAGATTCGCCCCATGGACATTGAAAAACGCAGCTTCGAGATCATCACAGAGCTTCTGGGCGATCGGAAGCTCGAGCCGGAAAACGAGCTCGTCATCAAGCGGGCCATCCACACGACCGCCGATTTTGACTACGCGGACAATCTCGTCTTTTCCCCGCACGCCGTGAAAAAGGGTATCGAAGCGCTTAGGAATGGCTGCGACATCGTCACCGACACGCAGATGGCAAAAGCGGGCATCAACAAGACGATCCTCGCAAGTCTCGGCGGAGAGGTGCACTGCTTTATGGCGGACGCCGACGTCGCCGAAGAGGCCAAACAGCGCGGCGTGACGCGGGCGCTCGTGTCGATGGAAAAGGCCGCAGAGCTTAAAAAGCCCTGCATCTTCGCCATCGGAAACGCGCCGACGGCGCTGGTCTCGCTCGAGCATCTGATGGAGGAAGGAAAGCTCTCTCCCGCGCTCATCATCGGCGTTCCGGTCGGCTTTGTAAACGTTGTGGAAAGCAAAGAGCTGCTGATCGAAAAGGCGCTCTCCCCCTACATCATCGCCCGCGGACGAAAGGGCGGCAGCAACGTCGCCGCGGCCATCTGCAACGCGATGCTCTACCAGATCAGGCGCTGAATGGACGAATACATCATCAAAGACGGCAAAAAGCTTCGTCTGGGCTACACGACCGGCTCCTGCGCGGCGGCGGCTTCGAAGGCGGCGGCCTTCATGCTCCTGACCGGAAAGAGAAAAGACGCCATCGATCTTCTCACGCCGAAGGGCATTGCGCTGCATCTGCCGGTCGAGGCAATCTGCATGACAGAAGACGAGGTCACCTGCGCCATCCGCAAAGACAGCGGAGACGACCCCGACGCCACGCGGGACACGCTTATCTTTGCCTCCGTCCGAAAAAAGGACGCACCCGGCATCACCATTGACGCAGGCCCCGGCGTTGGGCGCGTGACCAAACGCGGGCTTGACCAGCCGGTCGGCGCGGCGGCGATCAACTCGGTACCAAGACGGATGATCGAGGAAAATGTCCGCGAGGTCTGCCGTCTTTGCGACTACGCGGGCGGGCTGGACATCGTCATTTCCGTCCCCGGCGGCGAAGCGCTTGCCAGAAAGACGTTCAACCCCCGCCTCGGCATTGTGGGCGGCATTTCCATTCTCGGCACGACCGGCATCGTCGAGCCCATGAGCGAACAGGCCCTTGTTGACACCATCCGCGTCGAGCTGCGCCAGCGGCGGGAAAACGGGGCGGATTACGTCCTGCTCACGCCCGGAAACTACGGCGCGGACTTTATCAAAGACACCATCGGCCTGGACCCACGCACCGCCGTTCTGACGAGCAATTTCATCGGCGACGCGCTGGAGCTCTGCAAGGAGCTGGGCTTTCAAGGTGCGCTTCTCATCGGCCACATCGGAAAGCTTGTGAAGCTCGCGGGCGGCATGTGGAACACGCACTCAAAATTCGGCGACTGCCGGATGGAGCTTTTAGCGGCGCACGCCGCCGCGCTTGGACTTTCCAGCGAAAAAACGAACGAGCTGCTGCAAAGCGTCATGTGTGACGACGCGCTTCGCATTTTGCGGGAAGAGGGGCTGTATGAGGCCGTTCTTTCGCGGATAGCAGAGCGCATCGAAGCGCAGCTGCGTCACAAATGCGGCGAAATGCGAGTCGGCGCGATGGTTTTTTCGAAGGAATACGGGCTTTTGTGCCGGACAAGTCTTGCGCAGACGCTGCTCAATCAAATCATGGAGGAATAGCTATGGTACATTTTGTCGGCGCCGGAAGCGGCGCGGTCGATCTCATCACGGTTCGCGGCGCAAAGCTGCTCGGTGAAGCGGACGTGATCATCTACGCGGGCTCGCTTGTAAACCCGGCGCTTCTTTCCTACGCAAAAAAAGACTGCGAGATCCACAACAGCGCCAAAATGACGCTCGAAGAGGTGATCTCCGTCATCGAAAAAGCCGAGGCCGCGGGCAAGACCACCGTCCGCCTGCACACCGGAGACTCGAGCATCTACGGCGCTGTGCGCGAGCAGTTTGACGAGCTGGAAAAACGGTCGATCGCCTATGATGTCTGCCCCGGTGTGAGCGCCTTCTGCGGCGCGGCGGCGGCGCTTCGCGCGGAGTATACGCTCCCGAACGTCAGCCAGTCGGTCATCATCACAAGAGCCGCGGGTAAAACGCCCGTTCCCGAGCGCGAGTCCATCCGCTCTTTGGCTGCACATCAGGCGACGATGGTGCTCTTTCTCAGCACGTCTCTGACCGAAACGCTTCAGGAAGACCTGCTTGCGGGCGGTTACAGCGAAGATACGCCTGCCGCCGTCGTCTTCAAGGCCACGTGGCCCGAGGAAAAGATTTTCCGCTGCACGGTGGGTACACTCCATGAGACCGTGACAAAGAATAATCTCACGAAGACGTCTCTTATTGTCGTGGGCGGCTGTCTGGGAGACGCGTATATGCGCTCGCTTCTCTATGACCCGGCCTTTACGACCGAGTTCCGCGAGGCGTCCAGGTGACCGCCGCCGTCTTCTGCTACAGCAGAACCGGAATCGAGACGGCCAAGCGTGTCAAAGCGCTTCTTCCGGATACGGACGCCGTGCTTTACACGATGGAGCGCTTCGCCGAGCCGGGCTTTCTGCCGCTTCAAAAAAGCGTGTACGGCCTCGAATTTTCGCGGAGGGACGCGCTCATTTTCGTTGGTGCGGCGGGCATTGCCGTGCGGGAGATCGCGCCCTTTGTCCGCGATAAGAAGACAGACCCGGCGGTTCTCAGCATCGACGAGCGGGCCAATTTCGTCATTCCGCTTCTCTCGGGGCACATCGGCGGGGCAAACCGGCTTGCAGTCGCGCTTGCCAATGCGCTCGGCGCGGTGGCTGTCATCACCACGGCGACGGATGTAAACGGGAAATTTGCCGTCGACGAATTTGCCGCGCGAAACGGCTGCGTGATCTCCGACATGCAGCTGGCGAAATCCTTTGCCGCCGCAATTTTAGAGCGCGACCTGCCGCTTCAAAGCGCGTTTCCGATCATATCTTCGCTTCCCGGCGGCGTTATTCCGGGCGATGCGGGAGACTTCGGGGTCTATATCGGCTGCGATGTGAAAACCCCGTTTGAAAAAACGCTGCGCCTCGTTCCCAGAAAGCTTCGCGTCGGCGTCGGCTGCCGCAGAGGAACGCCGGAAGAGGCCATCGAAGCGGCCATCCGGGACGTTTTCGCAGAGAACCGGCTCGATCTTCGCGCCATTTCCGGCGTTTTTTCGATCGATCTCAAGAAAAACGAGGCGGGGCTTCTGGCCGCGTGCCGGAAAAACGGCTGGCCCGTCCGGTTTTATTCCGCCGAACAGCTAAGAGCCGTTCCCGGAGACTTTACGAGATCTGAATTCGTTTCGTCCGTGACGGGCGTTGACAATGTGTGCGAACGCGCCGCTTTACTTGGTGCGCAGACGCTTCTTGTGAGAAAAACGGCGCTGCGCGGCGTGACCGTCGCCGCTGCGCTGGAGCATTGGGAGGTAGACTTTGGGTAAGGTATTTGTGGTGGGCATCGGCCCCGGTAATTTTGAAAACATGACCATCCGCGCGGACCGTGCGCTTTCGTCCTGCGACGCAATCGTGGGCTACCCGGTCTACGTCGATCTCGTCAAAAACCGTTATCCCGGAAAGGAGCTCCACGCGACGCCCATGACGCAGGAGGTCCAGCGCTGCAAGCTTGCACTGGAGCTTGCGCGGGCGGGGAAAACCGCCTGCGTCGTCTGCTCCGGAGACAGCGGCATTTACGGCATGGCGGCGCTCATTTTTGAGCTGCGCGGCGAAAATGCCGAACCGGAGGTGGAAGTCGTGCCGGGTCTGACGGCCGCTTGCAGCGGCGGGGCGGTGCTCGGTGCGCCGCTGACGCACGATTTTGCCGTGATCAGTCTTTCTGACCGGCTGACCCCGTGGGAGAAAATTGAACGCAGGCTCCTGGCTGCGGCGGAGGCGGATTTTTCGATCGCGATCTATAACCCCGCCAGCCACGGTCGGCCCGAGCACTTAAAAAAGGCGTGCGAAATTCTGCTGCGCGTCCTGCCCGAGACGAGAATCTGCGGCATTGTCCGGAACATCGGCCGCGATGGCGAAAGCTGCCGTATTCTGACGTTGGGTGAGCTCAAGGACACGGAAGTGGATATGTTCTGCACCGTTTTTGTCGGAAACAGCAGCACGAAGGCGCTGTCTGGCGCCCTCGTCACGCCCAGAGGATACCGGCATGTATAAGCTCTGTGTTTTTGGCGGCACGACCGAGGGCCGCGAGCTTGTGGAATTTCTCCATACGCAGCCCTGCGCCGTCACGGCGTGTGTGGCAACAGAATATGGCGGGACGCTTTTGCCGGAGGCGGAGCAGGTGCACGTCTCAGCAAGACGGCTGCCGGTGGAGGAGATCGTCTCGCTGCTGCAAAAAGAGCGCTTCGATCTCGTCGTCGACGCCACGCACCCGTATGCGAGGTCCATTACAAGCAGCATCGCGCGGGCCTGCGCGGAAACGAACACCGAGCACCTGCGGCTGCTGCGCGAGGCCTCCAGCGCACCGGAGGACGCCGTTTTCGTCGAAAGCACCGAAGACGCCGCCGCATTTTTGGGCAAAACAGAGGGAAACATCCTGCTCACGACCGGCAGCAAGGAGCTCTCCCGCTATGCCTCCATCCCCGATTTTTCTTCCCGCGTCTGGGCGCGTGTGCTTCCGATGCAGGCGTCTTTGGACGCGTGCAGTAAGGCGGGGCTCAGTCCGTCTCACGTCATTGCGATGCAGGGGCCGTTTTCTCTGGAGCTCAACGAGGCGATGCTCCGCGCCATCGGGGCAGACTGGCTCGTCACAAAAGATGGCGGCAGCACCGGCGGCTTTCCTGAAAAGGCGCTTGCCGCGCAGAAAACCGGCGCAAGGCTTCTCGTCATCGGCCGCCCCGCGCAGGAGGAAGGAAAGACGCTCTCCGAGACCATACAGGCCCTCTGCGCAAGATTTGGCTTTTCCCGGACCGCGGATGTGACGGTCGTGGGCATCGGCCCCGGCGGCGAGGAAACGCAGACAGCGGAGGTCCGCGCGGCCATTTCGCGTGCCGGCTGCCTCATCGGTGCAAAACGGATGCTCGAAGCGGCGGCGCGGCCCGGTCAGATGCTCTTTGACGCCATCGCGCCGGAAAAAATCGCGGAGGTCATCGCGTCGCACCCGGAATACGCAAGTTTCACCGTCGTCATGTCGGGAGACACCGGCTTTTTCAGCGGCACCAAAAAGCTTCTGCCGCTGCTGAATACTTGCCGCGTGCGGGTTTTGCCGGGCTTGAGCTCGATGAGCGTTCTGTGCGCCAGACTTGGCGTGAGCTATGAAGACGCCGTGGCCGTGAGCCTTCACGGAAGGCAGCGCGACATTGTCCGCGACGTGCGGTCAAACGGCAAGGTCTTCGCGCTGGTCGGAGGAGACGGCGGCATGCAGGCGCTTTGCAGGCGTTTGACGGACGCGGGACTTGGTTCTGTGCGCGTGAGCGCCGGTGAGCGGCTGGGCTATCCGGACGAGAAAATCACGACCGGAACAGCAAGCGCTCTCTGCGAAACGGCATTTGACAGGCTCAGCGCCGCGCTCATCGAAAACGATAGCCCCGACGAGATCATCACCCCCGGTCTTCCGGACGAGGCGTTTTTGCGCAGTCTCGAGCCCGGAAAAATCGTCCCCATGACGAAAAGCGAGGTGCGCAGTGTCTGCCTTTCCAAATTGCAGCTCACCGAAAACGCCGTCTGCTGGGACATCGGCGCGGGCACGGGCTCGGTGGCTGCCGAAATGGCGCTGCTGGCCCGGCGCGGAAGCGTCTACGCCGTGGAGCGGAACGAAGCGGCGCTGCCGCTGCTCGAAGAAAACCGGAAAAAATTCCGCCTGGAAAATCTTCACATCGTCCCCGGAAACGCGCCGGAGGCGTGCCTTTCGCTTCCTGCCCCGACGCACGTCTTTCTCGGCGGCACGGCGGGAAAGCTCGACGCGATTCTGGCCGCCGCGCTTCAGAAAAACCCGAACGCGCGAATCGTCGCAACGGCGGTGACGCTCGAGTCTGTCGGCGCACTCTGCGCGTGCATGAAGGACTTCTCGTTTTCCGAATGCGTCTCGTTACAGGTCAGCCGCGCAAAGGCGGCGGGGCCGTATCATCTGATGCAGGGACAGAATCCCGTCTATATTTTTACGCTGCAAAACAGGAGTGAGCCGGTATGAAATGGTCGTTATTTGCGCTTCTGATCGGCTTTTGCATCGATTCTGTCATCGGAGACCCGCACGGCTTTCCGCACCCGGTCGTCGCCATCGGAAGGCTGATATCCCTTCTCGAGCGCGGCTTTCGCAGACTTTTTCCAAAGACGAAGGCCGGCGAAATTGCCGCGGGCGCGTGCATCTGGGTGCTGACCGTTCTGGTCTCCACGGCAGTCCCGGCGGCTGTTTTGTGGCTTTGCATGCGCGTGAGCGTATGGCTGCGGCTTTTTGTCGAGAGCGTCATGTGCTGTCAGGTGCTGGCCGCGAAATCGCTGTGCGACGAGAGCATGAAGGTCTATACCGCGCTTCAAACCGGCACGCTTTCAGATGCGCAGCAGGCGGTCTCCATGATCGTCGGCCGCGACACGAAGCGCCTCGATGAAAAGGGCGTCGCACGCGCGGCCGTCGAGACCGTCGCGGAAAACACGTCCGACGGCGTCATCGCGCCGCTTGTGTTTCTCTGCGTCGGCGGTGCGCCGCTCGGCTTTTTCTACAAGGCCGTCAACACCATGGACTCGATGCTCGGCTATGTGGAGCCGCCCTACAAAAATGTCGGTCTGGTACCGGCGAAGATGGACGACGTGCTGAACTTCCTCCCGGCGAGGCTGGCGGCGCTTTTCCTGCTGGCGGCGGGTTTTTTCCTGCGGCTGGACGTGAAAAACGGCTGGAAGATCTTCCGGCGCGACCGCTATAAGCACGCAAGCCCCAATTCCGCGCAGACCGAGTCTGTGTGCGCGGGGCTGCTTGGTCTTCAGTTGGCGGGCGACGCGTGGTACCACGGGGTGCTGCACAAAAAGGAATATATCGGCGAGGCAAAGCGGGAGATCGAATATGCGGATATCCCGCGCACCTGCCGTCTTATGTATGCGGCGGCGATTCTGGCGCTTCTGGTCTGCTGCGGCGTGAAGGCAGCTTTCTGCCTTTGAGGAGCAAACGATGCTATATGAAACCGAAAATCCCCACGGCGGAGACGTGTACGCGCAGGATATCCGGCTGGATTTTTCGTCGAACGTGAACCCGCTCGGCCCGCCGGGGCGCGTGATTGCCGCCATACAGGACGCGGCGCTTCTGGTGCGGCAGTATCCGGACCCCTATTGCCGCAAACTCACAGCCGCGCTCTCCGCGCATGAGGGTCTGCCGAAAGCGTACATTCTCTGCGGAAACGGCGCGGCGGAGCTCATCTACGCGTACTGCGAGGCGCTGCGGCCCAAAAAGGCGATGGAGCTTGCACCGACGTTTCTGGAATACAGCGCGGCAGCGCAGCGCTTTGGAGCAGAAATCGTGCGCGTGCCGCTGAGCCCGCCGGATTTTTCGCCGGACGAACGAGTGTTGGACGCGCTGCGCACGGAAAAGCCGGACGTGCTGTTTCTCTGTTCGCCGAACAATCCCACCGGCCGGACGCTCAGAAGGGCGCTTCTGGAGAAAATTCTGGACGCGGCGAGCGAACTGGGTACGCGCGTGTTTCTGGACGAGTGCTTTCTCGACTTTACGGACGGAAAAAGCGCGAAGGAGCTGCTTTCCCGGTATGAAAACCTTTTGATTCTGAAGGCGTTTACGAAAAATTACGCGCTGGCGGGCGTTCGCGTCGGGTACTGCCTGAGCGCAGGCAGGGCGCTGCTTTCCGATATGGCCGCCTGCACGCAGCCGTGGAACGTCTCGATTCTGGCGCAGGCGGCAGGCGCGGCTTCCTTAATGGAGCCGGACTGGGTAGATAAGGCGAAGGCTGTCATCGCGCCCGAGAGGCTGCGGCTGACGAAGGCGCTGCAAATCTTCGGCTTTTCGGTCTGTCCGTCGGAGGCAAACTATTTGCTGTTTTCCGCGCCGGTGGGGCTGGACCGTGCGCTGCTGCGCGAAAAAATCGCCGTCCGGAACTGCGAAAACTACCCCGGCCTCGGCCCCGGCTGGTACCGCGTCGCCGTGCGGCTGGCAGAAGAAAATGAGGTGCTGCTGGAAGCGATGCGGCGCGTGATGGAGGATACGACATGGCACTGAATATCATGTTACAGGGAACGATGTCCAACGCGGGAAAGAGCCTTCTTGCCGCGGCGCTGTGCCGGATCTTCCGGCAGGACGGCTATCGCGTCGCGCCCTTCAAGAGCCAGAACATGGCGCTCAACTCGTTCATCACCAAAGACGGCGGCGAAATGGGAAGAGCGCAGGTCGTGCAGGCCGAGGCCGCGGGCATCGCACCCGACGTGCGCATGAACCCGATTTTGCTCAAGCCGACCACGGACGTCGGCAGTCAGGTCATCGTGAACGGACAGGTGCGCGGCAATATGCGGGCGATGGAATATTACGCGAAGAAGCGGGAATTCCTGCCGGACGTGCTGGCCGCGTATGAAAGTCTGAATCGCGAATACGACGTCGTCGTCATCGAAGGCGCGGGAAGCCCGGCGGAAATCAACCTCAAGCAGGACGATTTTGTGAACATGGGCCTGGCCCGGCTCGTGGACGCGCCGGTGCTTCTCATTGGAGACATTGACCGCGGCGGCGTTTTTGCCCAGCTCTACGGGACCATCGCCCTTCTCGAGCCCGACGAACGCGCCCGCGTCAAAGGAACGATCATCAACAAATTCCGCGGCGACCGGTCGATTCTGGAACCCGGTCTTCGCCAGCTGGAGGCGCTTTGCGGCGTACCGGTGGCGGGCGTCGTGCCGTATGCGCAGGTGGATATCGACGACGAAGACAGCCTGTCTTCGCGCTTTACAAGGGACACCGCGCGAAAGCTTCTGGACATCGCCGTCGTCCGTCTGCCGCGTATTTCGAATTTTACCGACTTTTCGCCCTTTGAGCGCTACGAAAACGTGTCGCTGCGGTACGTGGAAAAGGTGTCCGACCTCGGTGCGCCGGACATGATCCTCCTTCCCGGTACGAAGAGCACGATCGCAGATTTGCAGTGGCTGCGCGAAAGCGGTCTGGAGGCGGCGATTTTGAAGGAGGCCTCGCGCGGCACGCTGATTTTCGGCGTCTGCGGCGGGTATCAGATGCTGGGCAGGTCTGTCTCAGACCCCGAGGGCGTGGAAGCCGCCGGTGTGACGGAGATTCGCGGGCTCGGCCTTCTGCCGATGGACACGGTGTTTCGCGGCGCGAAGATTCAGACGCAGACAACGGGCGTGCTTTCCGGCGTCGACGGGCTTTTGTCCTGTCTCAACGGACGCGCCTACGAGGGTTATGAGATCCACATGGGCCGCAGCGAAGAAAAAATGCCGCCGCTCATCTCAAGCGGCAGCGTCTACGGAAGCTATGTCCACGGCATCTTCGACGCGCCCGGCATTGCCGACGCCATCCTGACGGCCCTGTGTCAAAAACGCGGCATCGACCCCGCTGCGCTCGGCTCTTTCGATCTGCGGGAATACAAAGAGCGCCAGTATAACACGCTGGCCGATACCGTCCGCCAGGGCCTCGATATGGAGCTCGTCTACCGCGCCCTGCGCCGGGAGGGGTAAGCGCGCTGAAGTCCCCTATGGGCACCGAACCCATCCAATTTTACGCTCACAAGGCCGCCCGCAGGATGCTCCTGCGGGCGGCCTTTGCCGGAACAACGCACGGTGAAGACCGCGCCAGTAAAGAGCCGCAGCTTTTCCTCCGCGGCCTCCCGAACAGCCATCGGCGGGGCCTTTTGTTTTCCTCCGACGCGCCCGGCAAAACACGCAAAGCCTGTGCGCCGCACAAGCTCCGGAACGAAAACCGGAAGAACCTTCGCGCGGCGCTCAAACAGGAAAAGCGGACTTTTCAAGGGTGTATTCTTCCAACTGACGATGGTACCTGCAGCGAGGTTTTTTCGCTGCGCAAGACATTTTCCGCAGAAATACTGACGTATCGCAGGGAAAAATGACGCGGCGCAGTGTGAAAAGGCCCGCTGTCCGGGTGCGTTGGAGGTTGAAAGAAAACGCCCACAGGAACGCAAAAGCGGCATACGCTTTGTCGCGCGGCTGGAAGCTCTGGTCTTATTGTGCGCAGTGCGCGTTCTTTTACGCTTCCAGATTTGGCCTTTTTCTGCGCCATTGACTTTCCGCGCACAAAACGGTAAAATGGGCGCAGTAAGAGGTGAAAACCATGCAGAATTTTGAAAATCTGAAAGAAACGCAGCGTGAAAGCCGCGAAATTTTTGACGGGAAGATCATGCACGTCTTTGAAGACACCGTCGAGCTTCCGGACGGAAAGCCCGCCACACGCGAGTATATGCGCCACGTGGGCGCGGTGTGCGTCGTGCCGCTTCTGGACGACGGCAGCGTCCTTCTCGAACGGCAGTACCGCTATCCCGTGGGCGAGGTCATGGTGGAAATTCCGGCGGGAAAGCTGAACTTCAAGCAGGAAGATCCCCGCGAGGCCGCGGCAAGGGAGCTTCTGGAGGAGACCGGCGCGGTGGCGGGAGAGCTCATTTCCCTCGGCCGGTTCCTGCCCGCCTGCGCGTACAGCGACGAAGATATTCATATGTACGCGGCAAAGAATATTACCTTCCGTGAGCAGAAGCTCGATGAAGATGAATTTCTGAACGTCTTTACCATGCCGCTGGAGAAAGCGGTGCGCGAGGTCCTTGCCGGGAATATCCCGGACGCGAAGACGCAGACGGCCCTTCTGAAGGTCTGGCTCCTGCGCCAGCGCGGCGAATTGTAATTGCGGCAAAGAGGGTGCAACGCCCCGCGAGCCGGTCACTGTGAAGCCGGGTCTCCGGATAAGTCAGACTGCCGTCAGACCCATCACTGTTTCCGCCGGAACCGGGAGCACGCAGCGCTTTCGGCCTGCGCCTGTTTCCGGGCGCGGGCTTTCTTTTTGAGGTGCTATGAAAAAACAACAGCTGTATCTTTCGTCCGTTGCGGAGGACGCGCCGGTCATCGCCAGACAATATGATCTCGGCATCGAGCTTGCCCAGTTCTGCACGGCGGCGTTTTTAGACCCGCCCGGAACCTTCTTTCTGCCGCCGGACGAGAGCCTCGCTCTCTTTTTGCAGCGGTCGCTAAGCGGCTGCCTTGCGGCCTCGAACCGCTTTGTCCTGCACGGGCCCTTTAACGAGCTCACACCCGCGGCCATCGACCCGCTCGTGGTGGATATCACGGAAAAGCGGTACCGGCAGGCGATCGATAAAGCGCTGGCGCTCGGCTGCAAAAAGCTCGTTCTGCACGCGGGCTTCGTGCCGCTGGTCTACTATCCGGAGTGGTTCGTCGCGCGGTCGGTCGAATTCTGGAAAAAGCTGATTTTGGACGTTCCCGACACGCTCACGGTGTGCCTCGAAAACGTCATGGAGCCGGAGCCTTCGATGCTTCTGGACATCGTCTGCGCGGTAGATGACCCGCGTCTTCGCGTCTGTCTCGATCTCGGGCACGCGAACACTTCGGCCAGCCGCGAGCCGCCCGAAGCGTGGCTCCTCGCGTGCGCACCGTATCTTTCTCACGTGCATCTGCACAATAACAATGGCGATCGCGACCTGCATGCGCCGCTTTTTGACGGCGTAATGGACATCACCGCGCTGCTGCGAAGGCTCGACGCACTTGCGCCGGAGGCCAGCGTCACGCTGGAGCTTTCCTCGTGCGCCGGTTCTGTGCAGTGGCTCATCGATCAGGGACTTTTGGAGGCATAACCATGCAGCAATTCGAACAGCAGCTCCAGACGGAGCTTTCCCAAATCACCGGTCTGGATACCGGCGCGATGGAAAAAGCCAGAGCCCGGCAGGCAGAGCTTGCCAAGCCCCCCGGAAGCCTCGGTCTTCTGGAAGCGCTCTCCATCCAGCTGGCCGGCATCACCGGAAGCGTCAGAAACGAGCTTCACAAAACGCGCATCTACGTTCTGGCCGCGGACAACGGCGTCGTGGAAGAAGGCGTGAGCTCGGCGCCGCAGACCGTGACGCTGGCACAGTCCATCAATCTCACGCGGGGTCTCACGGGCGCATCGTGTCTTGCCCGGCATTTTGGAGACGAGCTTGTTGTCGTCGATATGGGCATCAAGCTTCCCTACCACTGCCCGGAGATCGTGAACCGGAGTCTGGGAAAGGGCACGAAGAATCTTTATCTCGAGCCCGCGATGACGCGCGAACAGGCCGTGCGGGGCATTCTCACCGGCATGGAGCTGGCGGCGCAGGCCAAACAGGGCGGCGTTTCCATTCTGGGCGTCGGCGAAATGGGCATCGGCAACACGACGACGTCCTCCGCCGTTTTGTCCGCGCTCACCGGCGCTTCGGTTGAGGCCGTCACCGGTCGCGGCGGCGGCTTGACAGACGCGGCATTTCTCAAAAAAAAGCACGTCATCGAGCACGCGCTTTCGCTTCATAAGCCCAATGCGGCAGACCCGATTGACGTTTTGTCCAAGGTCGGCGGCTTTGATCTGTGCGCAATGACGGGCGTGTTCCTGGGCGCGGCAAGGCAGCGCCTTCCGGTCGTGGTCGACGGGTTTATCTCGATCGTCGCGGCGCTGTGCGCGGCCCGGCTTTGCGATACGGCCAAAGCGTTCTTCATCGGCTCGCACCGCTCGTTTGAGGTCGGCTACCGGCTGGCAGAAAAAGAGCTGGGGATCAAGCCCTGTTTAGATCTTGGCATGCGGCTCGGCGAAGGCAGCGGCTGCCCGATCGCGTTTCGCGTGGTGGAGGCGGCGTGCGCCGTCATGTGTACGATGGCGACCTTCCCCGAGGCGGCGATCGACGATACGTATTTAACCGAAATTCGTGCAAAGGACAGCTTTACGGTATGACCTATCTTCTTTCCGGCGGCTCGAAAAGCGGCAAATCGATGCTGGCCCAGCGCATTGCGAAAAGCCTTCCCGCGCCGCACTATTACCTCGCGACGCTCCGCCCGGCGGACGAGGAAGACCGCGCCATCGTCGCCCGGCACTTAAAAGAGCGCGACGGCTGGGGCTTTGCAACCATCGAGTGCGAACGGGGCATTTTGTCCGCGCTGGGCAAAGCGCCCCAAAACGGCACGTTCCTGCTCGACAGCGTGACGGCGCTGCTGGCAAACGAAATGTTCCGGCCCGACGGTTCCGTTGACCTTTCCGCGGGGGAGCGCACGGCAGACGAGCTGTGCCGGTTCGCGAAGCTCGCGGAAAACGCCGTCTTCGTCGCGGATTTCGTCTTTTCCGACGGGCGCGATTATGGAGACCTCACGGAAAAGTACCGCGAAGCGCTGGGGCTTATCGGGGTCCGGCTTGCGCGGGTATGTGAAAACGCGGCCGAGCTCTCGGCGTCGATCCCCGTCTGGTACAAAGGAGGCTGGAAGGCTTGAAAACGCAGATCACCGCCTTTTTTATGGCGTGGGGCATGTTTTTGTCCATCCCCTGCCCGTGTAAGATCTGGGACGAAAAAGCCCGGCCGTGGCAGCTGGTGTACCTGCCGCTCGTGGGCCTGCTCGTCGGTGCGCTCTGGGCGTTTGCGGCATATCTTGCCGGCGCGTTCGGAAGCCTTCCGGCGCTCTGCGCGGCGGTCTTGGCGGCGCTTCCGTTTGTTCTGACGGGCTTTATCCATTTAGACGGCTTCATGGACTGCTGCGACGCGATCTTGTCCCGGCGGGATCTGCAAACGCGGCAGAAAATTCTCAAGGACTCGCACGTGGGCTCATTTGCCGTCGTGTGTACGATCTTTCTGATGCTCTTCATGTTCGCGGCGTTTTTGGATCTGGACGCGGCAAAAAGCTATCCGGGCCTTCTTTTGATCCCGGTCTTTTCGCGCTTTGCGTCGAGCTTCTGCGTCTTTTCCTGCAAGCCCATGCACACGAGCCAGTACGCCTCCGGCTTTGAAGCAGCGCAGAACAAGCGGCAGCTGACGGCGCTGGCAATTCTGAACGTGCTGGCGGCAGGTCTGGGGCTTCTTCTTTTGCCCCGGCCGTGGTTCACGGTCTGCGCTCTCGGCGCGGAGGGGTTCGCGCTTCTCGGCTGCTATCTGGCGCGGAAGAATCTCGGCGGCATGTCGGGCGATATTTCCGGATTTTCAATGACCTTGGGCGAAGCGGCGGGACTTCTTCTGCTGCTTGCCGGACAGGAGGGACTATGCATCTGATCTTTGGCGGCGCGTATCAGGGAAAAACGCAGGCGGCCGCGGCAAAATATGATTTGAAAGAGAACGAGATTTTCACCTGCGAGGGAATTCCGCTCGACCCCGACGCGCGGTGCATCCGGCATCTGGAGCGCTTTGCGAAGGCGTGCGTGGAGGTGGGGCTCGACGCGCGGGAGGAATTTTTGCGCCAAAGCCCGAAGGCGGACATTCTGATTGCGGACGACATTTCCTGCGGCATCGTGCCCATCGACCCCATAGAACGCGTCTGGCGGGAGCAGGCCGGAAGGCTTCTGTCCTTCCTCGCCGAAAGGTCGGACACGGTCACGCGCGTTTTCTGCGGGCTTCCGCTGGAGCTGAAGCCATGAAGCGGCTCGTTTTTCTGCGCCACGGCAAAACAGAGGGCACCGAGCGGCATTTATACTACGGCGCGACCGATCTTCCGCTGCTGGACGCCGGCGTGCGGGAACTGCGGGAGGCGGCGGCGCGGGGCGTGTATCCGATTGCCGCCGGCTTTTCCTTCGTGACGACCGGCATGCGCCGCACGAACCAGACGCTTTACGCGATCTACGGCGATGTGCCGTTTTCCGTCATCGAGGACCTGCGCGAGGTCAATTTCGGCATTTTCGAAATGAAAAGCTATGAAAATCTCAAGGACGAGCCCGTGTATCAGGCGTGGCTGTCCGGCGACTGGTTTTCCAACACGCCGCCTGAGGGAGAATCGTTCCGGGACGCGGAGGCGCGGCTTCAGCGTGGGCTTTCCGCGCTTTTGTCGCGCGAGGAGGACACCGTCTGCGTCTGCCACGGCGGCACGATCCTGACCGCGATGGCGAAGCTCTTCCCCGAAGAGGGCAAGGACGGCTATGCCTGGCAGCCGAAGCCCGGCTTCGGTTTCGAGGTCGATCTGGTAAATCACGTTTATTTTCCAATTTCCGGCTGAATTCGTTGCACACGCTGAAATTTTGTGGTATGATGGCTTCACCTTGAGTTTGGAGGTATAACTATGAAACGGTTTTTATCGATTTTTCTGACGCTTGCGCTTCTGGCGGGGCTGCTGGCGGTTCCGGCGTTTGCCGCGGACACTTCGCTTAGCAGCGCCTACAAAAAAGCAGCCTCGTTTGCCGTGGCGCAGATCGCCCATCCCGGCTATGGCGATGACTGGGCGGTGCTCGGCGTTGTGCGCGGCGGTGCGGAAACACCCGAACGGTGGACGGATTCCTATGTCCGCGCGATCGCGGAAAAGCTTCTGGCGCAAGGTGGCGTTCTGTCCCAGACCCGTCTGACGGAGTATGCCCGCGTGATTATGGGCCTGAGCGCCCTCGGCGTCGATCCCACGAATGTCGCGGGGTATAACCTTTTGCAGCCGCTTTCCGATTTCGACGCGGCGACGAAGCCCGGCGTAACCTCCGCGGCCTACGTGCTTCTGGCGCTCGACGCGGGGGAATACGACATTCCCACGGCGGCGGAAGGCAAAACGCAGGCCACGCGGCCGATGTACGTCGATTTCATGCTCGGCCAGCAGCTGTCTGACGGCGGATGGAACTTCGGCATGGAAACTGGCGACCCCGACGTGACGGCGATGGTCTTGCAGGCGCTTGCGCCCTATCAGTCGAACACGGCGGTCAAAAACGCGGTTGCGCTCGGCGTCGAGTGCCTGTCGAAGCTTCAGAACGACGACGGCGGATACTCCTCCTGGGGCTATGAGAGCTCGGAGTCCTGCTCGCAGGTCGTGCTTACGCTCAGCGCCCTCGGCATCAAGTTAGACGACAGCCGCTTCGTCAAAAACGGAAACAGCGTGCTGGACAAGCTCCTCTCCTATCAGCTCGCCGACGGCAGCTTCTGCCACGAGGATACCTATGACGCCTATGCCACGATGCAGGCTCTGTGCGCCCTGTCCGCGGCTGTCCGGCAGACGGCAAAGAAGACCTCCTTCTTCGTCATGACCGACGTGAAGCCCGCCGCCCTGACCCCGCAGTCCGGCGTTGCGGCGCACACGGCGCGTCTGGAGGAGGTCCTGTCGTTTACCGACACGAAGGACCACGCGAACAGGCAGGCCATCGAGACCCTGGCAGCCTACGGC
>CAKUJL010000004.1 GCA_934661715.1 uncultured Oscillospiraceae bacterium
CCGCAAAGCGGCACACCGCACTTCTTCACTCTTCACTCTTACTTATTACTTTGCGCCTCGCGCACTTCCGGTTTCTTTTTGGCCCTTGAGCGCCGGCGGCGTCTTTTTGGGGCGGGTTTCTGGACGGCGCGGCGGTAGCTTTCGGCGGCTTCGCTCTCGGGGCTGTAGACGAGGCGGTTGGCCCGCAGCGTTCCGTCGGGGTCGTCTGCCAGACGCACGCGCACGAGAAATTCGCCGTCGGCCGCGCACGAGGCCATCGCCATAAAGCGCCGGCCGGGCTGCGGGAGCCACTTGCCGAACGTCAGCGGCCTGCCGCACACCGGGCAGAGGGTCTCGCTTCCCACCATCGCCGAAAGCGCGGCGGTCTTGTCCGCATAGCCGTGGCTCACATGGCGCGATAAACAGCCGGGAAGCTCCGCGCCGTGAAAGCCGTTCTCGTGCTCCCTGGCGGCCTGCTCATAAGCCGCGACGCCGTCAGCGAGATTCAGGCGGCTGCAAATGATCGCCGTATGGTAGGCGTCTCCAAGCGCGTCATGCGCCGGTCGCGTGGGCTCGATGCCCATCATCTGCATCGCGGAAGAGAGCGATTTCTGTGCGCTCGAGCCGTCGGTCTGGGCGTTGAAGATGAGCTGCGCGTTGTACCACCGGTCGGTCCAGGCGGTATCCATGCCGTAAAGCGTCAGATTTTCCTTCAGGATCGTAATATCGTCAAAGCCCCACGTCAGAAATGCGGCGTCCGTGCCGCACCAGCGGTGGAACGCGTCGATGGCCTCGCGGAAGGGCTTGCCGCGCTCTTTGAGAACGGCGTCCTTGATGCCGGTGAGCTTTGCGACCTTGCGGTTCATTTTTGTGTAATAGGCCGGACGGATGAGCGTCTGAAATTCGTCGCAGAGGCCGCAGGATTCCGTCAGACGCACCGCGCCGATCTGGACGATCTCGCCGCGAATCGGGCTTGGCAGCACCTTTTTCGCGCTGGGGGAGCCCGGCCAGGGCTGATTCCACTCCAGATCCAAAATGATATACTCCATACGCTTCTCCTTTGTCTTCCGTTCCGGACGCTCTAGCCGCTATCGTATCACAAAAAGCCGCATATGTAAACACTTTTCCATATCGGCGGCATTTTGTCACGTTTTTTAACACTGGAGCATAAGATAAAAGACCGGCGCAGCCCAATCGCCGCGCCGGATTTGTCAGAAAGGCGGTAGCAAGATGCCCTTTTTGTTTCTCAGTCCCTCCACGCAGGAGTTTAACCCCTATATCACCGAAGGCAATGAAGAGCTCTGGATGAACCGGCTGGCAGACCAGATGGAGCCGTATCTGCACGCAAGCGGCGTCAACACCGGAAGAAACGACCCCGACGCGGGCGCGGCAGGCGCCATCCGGCTGTCCAACCAGGGTGATTGGGACTTTCATCTGGCGCTCCACTCCAACGCCTCGCCGGAGGCACTCTCCGGGCAGCAGCGCGGCGTGGACTTTTACTATTACCCGGCCTCGGCGGCGGGGCTCAGAATGGCAAACATTTTGGTTGATAACATCAAGCCCATTTATCCGCTTCCCGAGCGCGTGCAGGCAAGGCCCACGACGGCCATCGGCGAAGTGCGGCGGACGAGAGCACCATCCGTTCTGGCTGAGCTCGGCTACCACGACAACGTCGACGACGCAAACTGGCTGACCGGCAATCTTGACGAGATCGCGCAGGCGTTATCTGTCGGCGTGACGGAGTATTTTGGCCTGCCGTTTCTGACTCCGGGCGAGATCATCCCCGCGACGGTGCGCCTGCATGACGGGGCGCTCAACCTGCGAGGCCTTCCATCGACCGAAGGGCCGGTTCTGGCGCAGATGCAGAACGGGGCGCAGGTGCGCATTCTCGCGGAGTACAACGGCTGGTACTCGATTTTCTACGACGGGCTCTACGGCTTCGCGGACAAACGCTACATAACGCCGAACGCCTAAGTGTCTTTCCCGATGCGCTTTGTCTGAACATCGCCCTCGGCCCAGCCGCGGTCCTTGCCGCAGACGGGGCAGACGCGGAACGCTTCCTTCGAGAGCATCACGAACCCGCAGTTGAGGCACCGCCAGACGACCGGGTGGTCCTTTTTATAAAGCCGCTCGGTCTGCATCTGATCATAGCTTTCCAGAAACACGTCGCGGTGCACCGCCTCGATGCGGGAAATATTCTCCCACAGTGCCGCTGCGTCGGGATACCCTTCTTCCCGCGCGGTTTTCGCGAAGGCCGGGTAGACCCGGACGCTTTCCTCGTTTTCGCCCTTCGCCGCCTCGAGCAGGTTCTCCATCGTCACGCCGAGCGTAAAGGGGTAGCCCGCGGAAATGTCGATGTTTTCGATCGGCTGATGGCCGTATTTTTGCAGCTTTTCGAGAAATTCCTGCGCGTGCGCCTGCTCGTTGGCGGCGGTTTCCTCAAAAATGCGGGCCAGATACTCGAAGCCCTCTTTTCGTGCCTGCGCGGCGTACTGGGTGTAGCGCTGCCGCGCCTGCGATTCCCCGGCAAACGACCGGGCCAGATTCTGACAGGTTGCGGTGTTCATAAAATCCATAAAAAACGCTCCTTCTGCAAAAAGTATCAAGACCAGTTTTTGCAGAATCGGGGCGTTTATTCTTTCTACATACTTGACAGGTTCGATATAATAAAAGATAGAGCAAATTAGCTCGTACTTTACGCTTTTTCGAGGATTTTTATGAACAGACGAATTGTTGCGCTGCTGTTGGCGGCAATACTGGTTCTTGCGCTTTCCGGCTGCGCAAAAAAGGACGCGGCGCAGGAGCAGACCGAGCTTCTTGCCACGACGCAGCCTGTCTATCAGCTGGCAAAGGCGCTCACCGACGGGACAGGGCTTTCGGTCTCGCTTCTCATTTCGGAGCCCGTTTCCTGCCTGCACGACTATACGCTCACGGTCAGCCAGATGGAGAAAATCGAGAACGCGAAGCTGGTTTTAGAGAGCGGGCTGGGTCTGGAGGACTTCATGGAAGACGCGCTTTCCGGCAAGGTGCGCATCGTGGTCTCGAGCACGGTCTCTACGCTTGAGGGCGACGAAGGCATTGACCCGCACTGGTGGCTCGACCCCACGCGCTTTCGCGCCGCGGCAAAGCTGACCGCGCAGGAGCTCGGAAGCCAGTATCCGGAGTTTACCGACCAGATCGCGGAAAATTTCGAGGCGTTTGACGAAAAGCTCACAGAGATTCAAAATTACGGCGGCGAAGCGCTCAAAGCCCTGTCCTGCCGCGAGCTTGTGACGTTCCACGACGGCTTTTCGTATTTTGCCGACAGCTTTGGCCTGACCATTGCCGCGGCGATGGAGGTCGAGTCCGGCAGCGAACCGTCGGCGAAGGAGCTGGAGGCGATCATTTCCATTGTGGAAAACGGTAAAATTCCCGCCGTCTTCACCGAGACCAACGGCGAGACGGGCTCGGCGCAGGTCGTGGCAAACGAGACCGGCTGCAAGGTCTATACGCTCGATATGGCCATCAGCAGCGAGGACTACTTTGCGGCCATGCGGGAGAATATCAACACGATAAAGGAAGCACTCGGATGATTCACAATATGGCCCATTCCGGCGGCTGCGAAAACGCGTGCTGCCTGAAAATTGAACACCTGTCGGTCAGAATCGGCACGGACGTCATTCTGGACGACATTAACCTGCACATGCACTGCGGGCAGATCGTCGCGCTCATCGGCCCCAACGGCGCGGGCAAATCGACGCTCATCCGCGCGATTCTCGGCCAGCGGGAGTATGAGGGCAAAATCACCTTCCACGCCGCCGACGGAAAGCAGTCGAAGCTTCGCATCGGCTACGTGCCGCAGAGCCCCGCCTTTGACCCGGCAGACCCCATTTCCGTCATGGATCTTTTCACCTGCTGCGTGAGCAGGCGCCCCGCGTTTTTAAGACCCGGAAAGGCGCTGCGGGCGCAGGTTCTCGAGTGCCTGTCCCGCGTGCACGGCGAAAGCTTAATTTACAAGCGCGTCGGCACGCTCTCGGGCGGAGAGCTCCAGAGAGTGCTGCTGGCCTTAGCGCTCGAGCCGATGCCCAACATGCTCATTCTCGACGAGCCGCTTTCGGGCGTGGACGTTGAGGGCATGGAGCTTCTGATGGACATGCTGGACGAAATTCGCAAAAAATTTGACCTTTCGATCCTCATGACGACGCACGATTTTTCGATGCTCGAGCGCTACGCCGACCGCGTCGTTCTGCTGCGGGAGAGAATTCTCTGCAAGGGAAGTCCGCTGGAGGTTCTCAATTCCGAGGAATTCGCGAAGGCGTTTCATCTGGGAGGTGCGACATGAGCCTCTGGTATTCGATCTGCGAGGGTCTGAACGTCTCTTTTTTGCAGATGACGTTTATGAAAAATGCGCTGCTGGCCGTTCTCATTATGGCGCCGCTCTTTGGCCTTCTTTCGACGATGATCGTCACGGGCCGGATGAGCTTTTTCTCGGACGCGCTCGGCCACTCGGGCTTTACGGGCATCGCCGTGGGCGTTCTGTGCGGCGCGGTGCAGCCGATCGGCTGGGCGGTGGGTCTGGCGGTTTTGTTTGCGCTTCTGTTTTCGTTCGTGCGCAGCCGGTCGCGGCAGTCGGCGGACACGATCATCGGCGTCTTTTCCTCGACGGCGGTTGCCCTCGGCATCTTCATCGCGACGCTTGGAGGAAGTAGCTTTACAAAGTTCAATAAGTACCTCATTGGAGATATCCTCTCCGTCACGCCGGGCGAGATCGGAAGGCTTGCGCTCGTGCTGCTTGGCGTTCTGGTTTTGTGGGTCTTTGCCTCGAACCGGCTGTTTTTGACGGCGGTGCATCCGCAGCTGGCATCGTCCCGCGGCATTCCGACGCAGAAAACGCAGACGCTTTTTACCGTCTGCATCGCGGTCGTGGTGACGCTGGCGATGAGCTGGGTGGGCCTGATGGTCATCAACTCGCTTCTCGTGCTGCCCGCGGCGGCGTCGCGGAATATTGCGAGAAATCTGCGGCAGTATCACGCGTTTTCCGTTCTGGGAGCGCTCGTGTGCTCGGTTTCGGGCCTCGTGACGGCGTATTATCTCGGCTGCTCGGCCGGTGCGACGATCGCACTGTATCTGGCGCTTTATTTCACCGTGACATTTTTGTTCCGGGGAAAACGGCAATAACATGACAACCGGCGCTTCCGCAATGCGGAAGCGCCGGTTTCTATCAAAAAAGCAGGGGCTTTTTTGATAAGGGGAATGCACCTCGACTGCGCGCAAGCTTTTCGCGCATCGCGCGAAAAGCTCACACTTGCGAGGTGAGAAGTATGTTTCCGGTCGGCGGAGCCGCCGGATAACATGGATTTCCATTTTATTTCGCGTCTGCGGACGCGAAACTCTACGAGGTTTCGATCGAGGGGGCAAAGCGACGTTGGTGTTTAATAGCCCAAGTTTTCTTCGATGAGGATAACATGGACCTTGCCGATGCCGCCGGTGGGGCGGGCCAGGGTCACGAAGCCGTTGCAGATGCGCTCTGGGCTGTTGCAGTCATGACAGCGCATGGGCTCTGACAGGGCGCAGGGCGTCTGACAGTGAAGCCTCCTTGCGTTCAGGGGAGAAGCGATGTTTCTCGCGCGGTCGATGGCGGAGGGAAGGTCCGGCGTGAGCTTGTTCGTGCCGGCGACGATGTAGAGTTCTTCGTGGCCGTAGAGCATGGAAGAGACTCTGTTTCCCGTGCCGTCGATGTTGACGATCTCGCCGGTTTCGGAGATGGCGTTGGCGGAGGTGAAATAGACCTGCGAGCTAGCGGACTTTTCGCGTGCGTCCGGCGTTTTGCGCCAGTGCCACGCCACGTCGTTATTCTGGTTCAGCGCTTCAAAAAGGCCGAGGGTATCGAGCGTGACGCTGCCGCCGAAGCCGATGGTTTTTCCGGAGAGCTCCTGCGAGATCGCCTGCACGGCCTGCTTCCCGGTCTGGAACACACGGACGGCAAAGCCGTGGCGCTCGAGATTTTTGACAGCGGTTTCTAAAGACATAACAATTCCTCCTTCTTATAAAGACGTGCGCCCGGCCAGTGCGGCAAGATGCTCGATGGCCTGCGCGTGGGTGAGGGTGGGCGTTTCGATGGCTGCGGTCTGATGGAACATCGCGCGGCAGAAGCTTGAAAATTCTTCGCCGGAGACCGGCTCATCGGGACGGAAGCGGCCATTTTCCTGCGCAAGGCAGCCGCGCTCAAGCGCCAGCTCGATCGACGCGCAGTAGGGGTGCTTATAAGAGACATCCCGGCAGACGTTCGTTCTGGATTTTACGAGGTCGATGCGCCGCGCCGCCGTTTTCCAGCCGAAGGCGAACATGCACGCCTCGCCGCGCGTGAGAACTGCATCGGGCTTTACCGTATTGTCGCGGAAGCAGACGCACCAGCCCGCGTCCAGAAGCGCCTTGGCCGGCGCAAACACTGGGCTTTCCGGCGAGAGGTCTGCAAACGGGCAGAGGGACAGAAGCTCGGAGACGGTCACGACGCGGTAGCCGTATTGCTGCAAAAGCGCCAACTGCATCGGAAGGGCGTCCGCCACCGGAGAACGTCTGGCCATATTGTAGCCGTCCTTCTGGAAGATGATCTGGCCGCAGAGGCTGTCGGGGTTTTCCTCGAGCGCACGGCGCATGGGCGCCATCATGGCCTCGACTTCAGCTTCATAGCTTGCCAGCGGCAGCCAGCCCGCGCCGTCGAAGCTTGCGGCCATGTACTGATAGCCAAGCAGTGCGTGCGCGTCGTAGCTCGAAAAGCCGTCTCGCGTCTTGTCCACATAGTGCGGCGGACGGGAGAGCCTGATCTCGTAGTGATATTCGCTTCTGAGCAGCTCGTCGAGCTTCTTAAGATCGTCAACGACGCCGGAAAGAGAATCAAACGGCTGCCGCGCACCGTAGACCAGCGGCTTCGGGCCGTATAACACGTGGCGGTAGGTGTGGCTCGTGATCTCATGCCCGCCGTCCAGAATTCTTCTCACCAGCTCCGGGCAGTGCACCGCGCCGCCGTCTGCGTCCTTCCCAAAATCGGGATAGTGGTCAAATTTTACGCCGCCCCACGACGCGGAGCCCTCTTTTCCGGGCTTGTCGGGGTAATTTTCGGACGTGTCGCCGACGATGTCGAAGGTGCCTCTGGCGTCAAACGCTTCCAGAGACTCCAGAAGCGAAAGCGTCAGCGGTTTTCCGTCCTTCGACGGGTTCGCGGGCAGGCGGCACGGGCCGTCGTCAAACGTCATGGCGCACACGCGCTCCGGCAGCGCGACGCGTTCAATGCGCCGCACGGGGCTTACATACACCGGCGTCCGGGCGCGAAGCTCGTCCTGATAGCGGTGCTTGAGCTTTTTGGCAAGGCCGATGGCCTTTGTTACAGCGGACATGGCAGCCTCCTAAACATGAAAGATGTCCCGCGCGACGCACGCGCAGAAATAGGCGAACGCTTTGCAGCGGGTAAAACACGTGCCGCAGTTTTTTTCGCGGCGCAGCTTGGAAAGCCCCTTAAAGACCCATTTGCAGGGGCAGATCTCCTTTGCCTGACACTGACCGGCCTTTAGAGCCTGCTTCATCGCGGTGAGATTTCGTTCGCAGTCAAACTCCGTCACGCAGCCGCCGAGCTCCTTTGCGCAGTGCGCATCAGACCCGCCGGTGCCGGGAAGACCGGCCTTTTCGGCAAGCAGCCGCGCTTTTTCGTTTGCGCCTTTTTTGAGCATCGCGCGGGCGTTTGCGGTTTCGATGGCGTCGAAGCCGAGCGCCAGAATTTCGTCCTCCGTCAGCTTCACCGGCGCGAAGGGGTGCGCCAGAACGGCAAGACCGCCGCAGGCATGAATTTCCGCGATGGCCCTCTCCGGCGCGGGATAGGGGCCGAGGGCTTCAAAATCGATGGGCTTTTCCAGAAACAGCCCCAGAATGTGCCCGTTGGCGGTGGTGATCTCCGCGCCCGGAATGAGCAGAATGCCGGGATCGCTGCCTGGAGGCGTGCACAGATCGTGGTCGGAGACCGTGATGGCGGAAAGGCCGCGCTGTTTGGCCGCTTCAATGAGGGCGGTTACGCTGGACCTTCCGTCCACGGACGCGCGGGAATGGACGTGCAGGTCGGAAAGAAGCTTCATTTGTGTCCCCCCCGGTGGAATAAATTGCGGAAATACGCCCGGCCAGGGCCGGGGTCGGTGCGCTCGGCAAGACCGTTTTTCACCTGCGGATTCAGAAGATCGCAAAAAACGGCGAGGGTCTTTCCAATTTGCCCTCTTTTGAGATAGCCGAGGCTTGCGGCAAAATCTGCCGGATAATAGACCATTTTGACGCGCTGCGGCGGCGTTATTTCGGGCAGCGGCAGATTTTTCGACAGGCAGAACCAGCTGTAGGCGAGATCGCTTTTTGACACGCGCGTGAGCGGGAACGTGCCCCAGACGCGCGGGTTGACCTCCAGAAGCCGCGGCGAACCGTCGGACGCGCACTTGAACTCAAACATCGCAAGACCCGAAAAGCCGGTCGCTTCCACGATTTTTGCGGCAAAGCTCTCCAGATCGTCCCGCCGCACGCATTCGCAGCAGCTCGATGGGCCGCCGGAGACGGGGTATTCGCGCAAACGATGGTGGCAGATGCTTCTGTAAACGACGCCGCTTTTTGCCAGCACCGAGCAGCCGAAGCCGCCGCCGGGAAGATACTCCTGCACGATCGGCGCTTCTCCGGTGATCGACTGAAAATGAGAAAACGCGGCCTCGAGGTCTTCTCTTGTGCGGCAGATTTTATAGCGCTGCGCGGCGGTGAGACCGAATTTTTCCCCGCAGCGGGGCTTTACCACGCAGGGGGGCGGCACGCGCGAGAAAAACGCGGCCAAAGCTTCGCCATCACCCTGCGCGTAATTTTCGGGCACGGGAACGCCGAGCTTTTCCGCCAGCTTCGCCACGCCCGCCTTGTCGTTGAGCAGCGCCAGCTGCGACGGCGTACCGATGCAGAGGCTGGAGGCCGAAGAAAAGTGTTCGCGGTTTTCACTCAGCAGCGCCAGCGTCTTCGCGCCGACGGGAAGAAGCGCCGGTTTTTCGCCGTCCTGCTCGGAAAGCTCGCGGCAGAGCGCAAGCAGCGCTTCTTCGTAAGTCTCGTCCGGAAGCTGCACGCAGCGGAACACGCCGCCGGACGCGAAGCCGACGGGATTTTCCATCGACGCTTTTTCACACGCGACGACGCGCACGCCGCGCTCACAAAGATCGCGGATGAGCGAAACGGACATCCGGTAATGCGCGTCGGTCACAATGGCAGTCATGGCGATTCTCCCCAAAATAAGATGATAGCTATTATACCGTTTTTTCGGGAGAATTGCAACAAAGCCCGGCCTTCGCGCGGCAGGTGCGGCGGGGCAAAATGAAAAAGGAACAAAAAGTTTACAAATTTCTATCCGAAAAATTGCAAACCCACTTTCTTCTTTCCGCCGCTTGTGATATACTGTACTGTACTATTGCTATGCCCATGCGCTTTTTTGCCGTGGGCGGGATTACAGACGAAGGAAGATCGGAATGCTCGAATTGCTTTCTCCCGCGGGCTCGATGGAGGCGCTTCGCGCCGCCGTGCAGAACGGAGCCGACGCGGTTTATCTTGGATATGATATGTTCAACGCCCGCATGGGGGCGCAGAATTTCTCCGCGGACGAATTGCAGGAGGCCATCGTCTATTGCCACGTGCGCGGGGTAAAGGTACACCTGACGCTCAACACGCTCGTCTCCGACCGGGAGATGGCGCGGGCGGCGGAGGTCATCCGGGCGGCGGCTGTGTTCGGGGTGGACGCGTTTATCGTGCAGGACCTCGGCATGGTGCAGCTGTGTAAGGAAATTGCGCCCTCGGTGCAGATCCACGCCTCGACGCAGATGTCCATCCACTCTTTGGAGGGCGTCGTCGCCGCGGCAGAGCTCGGGTGCAGCCGGGTCGTGCTGGCGCGGGAGCTCCCGATGGACCAGATCCGCCATATTTGCAGAAGAAGCCCCGTCGAAATTGAGGTTTTCGTCCACGGTGCGCTTTGTATGTGCTACTCGGGGCAGTGCTACCTGTCCTCCGTCATCGGAAGACGCTCCGGAAACCGCGGCCAGTGCGCCCAGCCGTGCCGGCTCCCGTATGGCTACGGCCGGTTCGAGGCGACGAGATACCCTTTGAGCCTGAAGGACAACTGTCTGGTCGAGCACGTGCGGGAGCTTGAGCGCATGGGCGTTGCGTCTGTTAAAATCGAAGGCCGGATGAAGCGGCCCGAGTATGTCGCGGTCGTGACGAAGGCGTATAGAGCTGCCATCGACGGCAAGCGCGTCACGCAGGAAAACATGAAGGAGCTCGAGGCCGTCTTCTCCCGGCAGGGCTTCACGCAGGGCTATTATGAAGGAAAGACCGGACAGGACATGTTCGGCACGCGGCAGGAGCAGGAGGGCAACAAGGAGCTCTTCGCCGCCGCAAGAGCAACGTATGAATCGGGCGAGAGCCCGCGTGTGGGCGTCAAATTCTACGCGATGGTGCGTGCGAACGAGCCCGCGCAGCTGGCCGCGCAGGATGACGACGGGCACGTGTGCAAGGCAGTCGGCCCCGTGCCGGAGCAGGCGCTGGTGCACTCTCTGACGGCGGACGATCTGGAGTCGCGGCTCAAAAAAACGGGCGGCACGCCGTATTACTGCACGATGGTGCGCTCGGTGGTAGACCCTGGTCTGATGCTTCCGGCGTCCAGCATCAACGCGATGCGAAGAGAGGTGCTCTCCGAGCTCACCGCGCGGCGCGGAAGAGTCGCGCTCTGCAAGACGAACGCGTACAACAAGCCCGCGCTCTATGACGGCATGTCCGGCGAGCCGCAGCTGACCGTCGCGGTGCGGAGCATTTCGCAGATCACGCCGCGGCTGATCGCGGAAAAACCGGCGGTTCTGTATGTGCCGCTGTCCGAGCTCTATGAGCACCCCGAGATCGCAAGGACCATCGGCGTTGAGACGCAGCTGGCGGCCATTTTGCCGCGGGTGGTCTGGTCGGGCGAAAATCCGGGTCTGGCCGAACAGCTCAAGAGCGTCTATGTGATGGGCGTGCGGCAGCTGCTGGTCGGAAATCTCGGACAGATCAAGATCGCCAAGGCGGCGGGCTTTGCCGTGCGCGGCGACTTTGGGCTCAATATCTACAATTCCCGCGCGATGCACTATTTAAGAACGAGCGGCGTTGACTCGCAGCTTCTGTCCTTTGAGATGACGCTGCCGCAGATTCGCGATATCTCCAAGGCCGTGCCGTCGGAGGTGATGATCTACGGAAGACTGCCGCTGATGCTGACAGAAAACTGCGTGATGAAAAACCGGACGGGCGCCTGCTCGTGCCAGACGACGCAGACAAAGCTCACCGACCGCATGGGAGAGGAGTTCCCGATCGTCAAGGATCCCGGCACGTGCAGAAATGTCCTGCTCAACGGCAAAAAGCTGTATCTCCTCGACAAAAAAGAGAGCTTCCGCGGTATGGGACTGTGGGCGCTTCGCTTGCAGTTTACGACGGAAAACGCGGGCGAGGTCGACAGAGTCCTCTCCGAGTACCGCTCGGGCGCACGCTTTGAGCCGGGCAGCTGCACAAGAGGGCTTTACAATCGCGGCGTAGAATAAAACGACAAGAAGAAGGATACACATGATCATTCTGGCATCGAAATCGCCCAGAAGAAAGCAGCTGCTTTCGATGATGGGCTTGGAATTTACCGTGCAGACCGCGGACGTCGACGAGACGATGGACAAGAGCCAGCCGCCCGAGCACGAGGTCGCGGCGGTGTCCGCAAGAAAGGCGGAGAAGATCGCGCACGAGCACCCGGACGATATTATCATTTCGGCAGATACAATTGTCGTCATCGACGGGAAAATTCTCGGAAAACCGAAGGATGAGGCGGACGCGGCGGACATGCTGCGGCTTCTTTCCGGCAGAACGCACACGGTGTTTACGGGCCTCACCGTCTTTGCCGGCGGCGAGACAAAAACGCGGGTCGTCGGAACGGAGGTCACGTTCCGAAAGCTTTCCGATACGGAGATCGCCGCGTATATCCGCACCGGCGAACCCATGGACAAGGCCGGTTCCTACGGCATTCAGGGCTACGGCTCGATGTTCGTCTCGCACCTGAATGGCGACTATTTCTGCGTGATGGGGCTTCCGGTGTGCACGCTCGGCGAAATGCTGCGCGAGGCAGGCGTGGAAATTTTGGGACAGGTTTGATGTTCAGGCACTTTATAACTGGCGCAGGGAAGTGATCGATTGAAAAAGAATTTCTGGACCGCGCGGCTCAAGACGATCTTGATCGTTGCGGTGGTTCTGGCGGTCGTTGTGGCCGTCATCCTCGGCATCACGAGCGGGGCGACGTTCGGCGAAAACGTGGTGGGGACGCTCCTGTCTCCGCTGCGCACGGGCGTAGCCGCCATCGACCGGCAGGCCGAGCGGTACTACAACTACATCTTCGGCTACGAGGCGCTGAAGGCCGAAAACGAAGAACTGCAAAAGAAAATTCTCGCGATGGAAGAGGACGTGCGCACAGCCGAGCAGTACCAGCGCGAAAACGAGCAGCTCAAGACGCTGCTGGGTCTGAGCCAGGAGCACGAGGATTACAGCTTTGTCTCGGCGTATATCATCTCGTGGGACTCGTCGGACTATAAAAGCGCGTTTACCATCGGCAAGGGCACAAACTCCGGACTCGAAGAAGGCATGTGCGCCGTGACGGAAAACGGGCAGGTCGTGGGCCTTATCACAAAGGTCGGCGTCAACTGGGCGTCCATCACGACGATCATGGACTCGTCTCTGGAAATCAGCGCCTCCATTGCGTCCTCGGGCTACACCGGCGTGGTGCAGGGCACGTATCTTCCCGACGGCAGCAGCATTCTGCGCATGAACTATCTTCTGACCGACGCGATCATCAAAAATGACGATCAGGTCGTCACGACCGGCTCGACGCTCTATCCCAGAGGCCTTCTTCTGGGCTATATCACGAACGCGAGCCAGGACGAGACGGGCGTTGCCAAATACGCGACGCTCCGGCCCTCGTGCGACCTCGATAACCTCGAGCAGATCTTTATCATCACCCAGTACGCAAACAACTGAGTTTGCGTGAGCAGACACCCTTCTGGAAAGGACGGCGGCGCGTATGCGCGAGAAATATAAAAATGCGCTCATGTGGGCGCTATACGCGGCGCTGGTGCTGCTTGTGTTCGTGGTGCAGACGGTGAGCTTTGGCCGTCCCCGGTTTTTCGGCGTGAAGCTCTGCTTCATTCCCGTGCTGGTCGCGTGCGCGGCGATGCACACCGGAAGCGAAGCGGGCGCCATCTTCGGCATGGCGTGCGGCCTTGTCTGGACGCTCTCGGGCGCGGACGGGGGAGCGCTTCACATTGTGCTTCTTGCCATGTGCGGGGCGCTGGCGGGGTATCTCTGCGACCGGTATCTGGTGCGGAACCTCGTGTCGGCGCTTCTGATGAGCCTGATGAGTCTTCTCATCTGCCAGATCATGCTCTTTTTGTTCAAATGTTTCTTCACATCCATCGGCGCGGAGGGCTTTCTTCCGGTGCTGGCACAGGTGGGGCTGTCGCTTCTGCTGTGCCCGCCGGTCTATCTCGCCGCATGGGCGATCCGAAAGGCAGGTGCCTGAATTTTGGCAAGACGATCGAAATTCCGTATGGTGGTGCTCATCGCCATCATCGTATCCGTTATGTGCGTGTTTCTCATGCGCATGTATGCCCTCGCGGCCGTCAGCCCCGACGAGCGGGCCGTGGCGGACGCCGACTCCATGACGTATCTGACGACGGTCGAGGGAGCCAGAGGCTGCATTTTAGACCGCAACGGCAATGTGCTGGTCTCGAACCGCGCGACCTACAACATTGTCATCGTCAACTTCGTGCTCTTCAACTCCCCGAGCCCGAACGAGAACATTCTGAAGCTTTTGCAGATGTGCCAGACGCTCGGCATCGAGTGCCAGAGCCACTTCCCGGTGACGGACACAAGACCGTATGAATACGACATGCAGAGTCTGAGCACCACCTGGCAGAACTATTTCCGCATGTTCCTCAACTACAAGGACTACGACCTCGACGTTTCGGCGTCGACGCTGATGCGGAACCTGCGCGAGGCGTATAAAATTCCGAACGACTGGCCGCAGGAGGACGTCTACAAGGTCATCGCGGTCCGCTACGAGCTCGAGCTTCGAAGCGTGGAGAATACGGGACTGGAAAACTACATTCTCGCCTCCGACGTGGACGCGGAGTCTCTGGCGGCGGTCGTGGAGCTCGGCATTCCGGGCGTCATCGTCCAGTCCGGCACGGTGCGCGAATACAAGACGACGTATGCCGCGCATCTTCTCGGTACGCTCGGCGCGATGGAGCCCGCGGACTGGGAAACGTACCAGAACGACCCCGACTACTCGATGAACGCGATGATCGGCAAGACCGGCATCGAAAAGGCGTTTGAGCAGTATCTGCACGGGAAGTCCGGTCGCAAGCGCACGACGGTCTCGGCAGACGGCGACGTTCTGAGTGAGTCGTACCTGAGTCTTCCCGAGCCCGGCAACAACGTCGAAACGACGATCGATATTACCTTACAGGCCACAGCCGAGCAGGCGCTCGAGAAGGTCATTCTGGACCTGCGCGAAAACGGCGTCGGCAAGAACAAGGAAGGCAAGGATGCCAAGGGCGGCGCGGTCGTCGTCCAGCAGGTGAAAACCGGCGAGGTTCTGGCCTGCGCAAGCTATCCGACCTTTAACCTGGCTACCTACCGGCAGGATTTCAAGGAGCTCAGCGAAGACGAATATGCGCCGCTTATTAACCGCGCCCTCGGTCTTGCGTATCCGCCGGGCTCCATTTACAAGATGGTTACGGCCATCGCGGCCATCGACTACGGCCACTACAGCCCCTATCAGATCATCGTCGACAAGGGCCTTTATACCTTCTACGACTCGTTCCAGCCGAAGTGCTACGTCTGGTCGAGAGCCACGGGCGCAACGCACGGCTCGATCGATATGCGGCAGGCCATCGCGCACTCGTGCAACTACTATTTCTATGAGGTTGGCCGCGTGACGTATGACACGGCGCAGAAGGAGATCGGCGAAAACCCGTTTGACATCGTTGCAAAGGCGCTCGGTCTCGGCGAGCCCACGGGCGTGGAGCTCGACGAGGAGATCGGTATGCGGGCCAACGCCGAAAACAAGAAAAAGCTCTATGAGACCTCGCAGGATACCTCGTGGTACGGCGGCGACGTTTTGCAGGCCGTCATCGGCCAGAGTTTGAACCAGTTTACGCCGATGCAGATGTGCTCTTACGTGCAGGCCCTTGCCAATCAGGGCACGCGCTATGAGGCGACGTTCTTATCGCGCGTCATTTCGTGGGACTATCAGGAGCTCATTGAAGAGCACCAGCCGACGATCGCAAGCCAGCTTGAAATGTCCGACGACGCCAAGCTCTGCGTCTCCGAGGGCATGTACATGACCACGCAGGAGGGCACCGCCGAGGAATATCTCAAGTATTACCCCGTGAAGGTCGCCTGTAAGACCGGCACCGCGCAGTGGCAGGGCACGACGTCCTCCGGCGCGTTCGGCGGCTCGGACCATGCGTCGTTCGTTCTCTACGCCCCCGCGGATGATCCCGAGATCGCCATCGCGGTCTATGTGGAGAAGGGCTCGAAGGGCGGCAATCTGGCGAACGTCTGTATCCCGATTCTGGACGCCTATTTTTCTTCTACCACGCATTATGAAACGGTCATGACGGAAAATGCCGCCGACTGATTGAAAACAGCATCCCCGATTCTACTTGAAAGAGGAAACTCTTATGACGGACCTTTCCAAAATCAGAAATTTTTCCATCGTCGCGCACATTGACCACGGCAAGTCGACGCTGGCAGACCGCCTTTTGGAGCAGTGCAACACGGTCGACAAGCGCGAAATGGAGGACCAGATCCTGGACTCCATGGATCTGGAGCGTGAGCGAGGCATCACCATCAAGGCTAGAGCCGTCCGGCTCGATTACCGCGCGGACGATGGGGTCGACTACGTTCTGAACCTCATCGACACGCCGGGCCACGTGGACTTTAACTACGAGGTCTCCCGGAGCTTATCCGCCTGCGAGGGCGCGGTGCTGGTCGTCGACGCGTCGCAGGGCATTGAGGCGCAGACGCTTGCAAACACGTATCTCGCGATCGACAACGGCCTCGAAGTTCTGCCGGTCGTCAACAAAATCGATCTCCCCGCGGCAAGACCCGAAGAGGTCAAGCACGAAATTGAAGACGTTATTGGACTTCCTGCCATGGACGCGCCCGAAATTTCGGCGAAAAACGGCATCAACATCCATTCCGTTCTCGAGATGATCGTAAAAGACGTTCCCGCACCGAAGGGAGACCGCGAAGCGCCCTTGCAGTGTTTGATCTTCGACAGCCAGTACGATTCCTACCGCGGCGCGATCGTCTACATGCGCGTGGTCAACGGCGTTGTAAAGCCCGGCATGGACATCAAGATGATGTCGACCGGCGCTGTATATAAGGTCGTCGAGGTCGGCTACCTGCATCCGCTGGGCATGCGTCCGGCAGACGCGCTGGGAGCCGGCGAGGTCGGCTATCTGACGGCGTCTATCAAGACGGTCTCGGATACGAGAGTCGGCGATACCATCACAACGGTCGAAAAGCCCGCCGAAAAGGCGCTTCCGGGCTACAAGCAGGCCCAGCCGATGGTCTTCTCGGGCGTGTATCCGGCGGACGGCTCGAAATATCAGGATCTGCGCGACGCGCTCGAGAAGCTCAAGCTCAACGACGCGTCCATGTCCTACACGCAGGAAAACTCGATTGCGCTCGGCTTCGGCTTCCGGTGTGGCTTTTTGGGACTGCTGCACATGGAGATCATTCTCGAGCGATTGGAGCGCGAGTATAATCTGGACCTCATTACAACGGCTCCCAACGTCGTCTACCAGATCACGAAGACCGACGGCACGGAGCTGGAGGTCTACACGCCGCTCAATTACCCGGACCCGGCGGAAATTGCCGAGGCCAAAGAGCCGTATGCGAAGGTGAACCTCATCACGCCGCCTGAGTATGTGGGCGCGATCATGGATCTGTGCACGAACCGGCGCGGCGAATTCAAGGACATGAAGTATCTTGACACCACGCGCGTGGAGCTTCACTACTCGATGCCGCTCAACGAAATTATTTACGACTTTTTTGACGCGCTCAAGTCCAGAACACGCGGCTACGGCTCTTTGGACTATGAGCTCGAGGGCTACCGCACGTCGAAGCTTGTAAAGCTCGATATCCTGCTCAACGGCGAAATTGTCGATGCGCTGAGCTTCATCCTCTTCGCGGACAACGCCTATGCAAGAGCGCGTAAGATCTGCGAAAAGCTCAAGGAGAATATCCCGCGCCAGATGTTCGAAATCCCGGTGCAGGCGGCCGTCGGCGGCAAGATCATCGCCAGAGAGACCATCAAGGCCCTGCGCAAGGACGTGCTTGCAAAGTGCTACGGCGGCGATATCACCCGAAAGAAGAAGCTGCTCGAAAAACAGAAGGAAGGCAAGAAACGTATGCGCACGTTCGGTACCGTCGCGGTGCCGTCCGAGGCGTTCATGGCGGTGTTGAAGCTTGATGAAGAATAAACTTGGACGCGCGGTGGGCGGCGTGCAGATCATCCAGAGCAAAAAGAAGAGCCTCGGGATCTACGTCCACATTCCCTTTTGCCGCAGCAAATGCGAATACTGCGATTTTTACTCCATTCCCGGCGCACGCAGCAAGGAGCTGATGACAAGGTACTTGGACGCCGTCATCGCCCACATCCGCGAGTCCGCGCCCTGCGCCGTGGGCTATGAGGTCGACACGGTCTACTTTGGAGGCGGCACGCCGTCGTTTTTTGGCGCGACGGGCCTGAGCCGGATCTTTGCCGAAATTGACCGGCGCTTTGATGTCAGCCGCGACGCGGAGGTGACGCTGGAGGCAAACCCCGACTCGGTGACGCTTCCGATGCTCATGCAGCTGCGGCGGGCGGGCTTTAACCGCATTTCCATCGGCGTGCAGACCGATATTGACGAGCAGCTGAAGGCTCTGGGAAGGCCGCACAACTACAAGCAGGCGCAGCAGGCCGTCTCGATGGCCCGGCGTGCGGGCTTTGACAATGTGTCGGTCGACCTCATGTTCGGCCTTCCGAACCAGACCAGAGAATCGTGGATGCAGACGCTCCGGAACGTCATCGATCTCAAGGCGGATCACATTTCCTGCTATGGGCTGAAAGTGGAGCCCGGCACGAAGCTCTATGAATACCGCACGTGCGCAAACCTTCCCGACGACGACGCGCAGGCGGATATGTATTTCTACGCCGTGGAGACGCTCGAGCAGTTCGGCTATCACCAGTACGAAATATCGAACTTCGCCAAGGACGGCTATATCTGTCGGCACAACATGAAATACTGGACGGGAGACGAATACCTCGGCTTCGGCCCGTGCGCCGCGTCGGATTTTGCCGGAAAGCGCTTTACCATCGAGGCGAACATCGAAAAGTATATGGATGGCGTTCTGAACAAGGGCGCGATTTTGTCTGAGTGCGAGACCGTCCCGATGCGAGAACGCGCGGGAGAATACCTGATGCTCCGGCTGCGCACGGTCGACGGCGTGGAAGAAGGCGAGTATACAAAATCGTTCCTGCTTCCCTTTGCGCCGCTGGAAGAGGTCTTTCAGAAGCTCTCGAAGCAGGACCTGTGCAAAAACGTCTCAGGCAGGTGGCGGCTGACCCCGAAGGGCTTCATGCTGTCAAATTCCATTATCGTGCTTCTTTTGGAGCAGCAGCAGAAATCCAAACCGCTCACGCAGAAAAAGTGACGCCCTGCCGCATTTTCCGGCCAACCGGGCAAAAAAGAATTGACAAACCGGGGGTCAATCCGGTATAATATCCATCGTATGTTCCCGAGGTTCACCCTGGGAACCTGAAACGGTCTCGCTGCGGCTGCGCCCGGCGCAGCTGTTGAGCATATTTTTACAGGAGGTGTAGACAATGTCGACTGTTCGTACCTATCAGCCCAAGAAGCGCCAGAGATCCAAAGTGCATGGTTTCAGAAAGAGAATGGCTACCGCCAACGGCCGCAAGGT
>CAKUJL010000005.1 GCA_934661715.1 uncultured Oscillospiraceae bacterium
AAATGTCCCTTCCGGACGGCGCGGACTATCAGAACTACATTTTATCCGTGCAGGCGCACGCGGTGCAGAAAGACCAGAACGGCGAAACGGTCGAAACGGACGTCGAATTTACCTTCATTCTGCGCCTCGAGAGCGGCATCGACCTTAATTTGCAGCTCACCTGGCAGCCGGACGGACAGGCCACCTGCGGCGCGAACACGACGGTCAGCCGCACAGTCAAAAGTGACAGCCTCACCGACGGGCACTTCATCTACGAGCTGCAATTTACCGGCGAGAGCGAAGACGACGCGAAGGTCGTTTCGGCAAGCTACTGGAGCAGCATGGACCGCGGCAGCCTCGACATGTCCGGCGATATCCAGATGAAGGTGCCGGACGGACAGGAGAAAGACACCTATTATCTCGCCGTGACCGCCGAGGTTTTGGGCCAGCAGCTCACCTACACGTTTGCCATTACCTACGAAGATGGCTTGGACTTACAGCTGCAATTTACATGGTACGAAAAATCCGTCACCGCGCAGCAGCTTCTGTGCGACGCGGACAAGAGCGCACAGCTCTCCATCAAGCACAACCAGATCGCAAACGGCGAGCTGTTATACAAGCTGGGCCTCACCGGCAGGAGCGCACAGGGCGCAGTGATCACGTCGGCCAGCTGCGGCGGGAGCGAAATTTCCACGGACTCCGGCTCCATCGCCCTCACGCAGACAGAAGGCGGCGCAAGCTATGACATTCTGGTGACTGCGAAGGCGGCAGAGCGGACCGTGCGCTTTACCGTTCGCGTGCGCTACCAGAGCGACGTGTCGCTGGAGCTTTCCTACACGGTGCTGGAAAACGGCGCGGCAAAGCCCTGCGTTCTCACCTGCGAAAACAAAAAATCCGTCCGCTCGGAGAAAATTTACGACGACCAGCTGACAGACGGCCTTCTTTCCTACACGCTTTCCCTTACGGGCGAGGAAACGAGCGGCATCGAGATCACCTCCGTCACCTGCTACCAGTCCGGCAGCGGCAGCACGAAAACGCTCACCGCGCCCACAGGAAGCGTCACGCTCCTGCTCGCCTCCGACGGAACAAAGGGCGACAACGTTTTTACCGTCAAAGCAAACGGCGCCGGCGCGGAATACACATTTACAATCACCCTTGAATACTGGCACAGAGGCGAGGCAACCGTTCAGATCGAGTGCTCTCTCGACGATGGCGCACAGGTCGCCAACGGGCAGAAGTTCGACTTCCTCGTCCGCGCATGGAGTGAGGACGCCTCCGGCCAGAAAACCTACATCGTCCATAACGGCCTTCAGACCGAGCTCGACGTGAAGCTCGACGGCGTGGCCTGCACCTACACCGGCACGGCCAGCGGAAACTGGCTCCAGTTCACCGCCACGCCCGAAAACCCCGACACGGGAGACACCAACGAGCACGAGCTCACCATCCACGCCCTCGACGAGCACGGAAACACCGGCGACAAGACCATCCGGCTTCTCGGCACACGCGCCGGGGACGGCGAATATCTGGGCGACGCGACGATCGTCATCGACATGGGCATCGTGGGCCTCGGTTCTGAGTCCATTACCGTCGACGTTCTGGCGGGCGAACCGCTTTCTTCCGCAGTGGGACGAGCTGTCTGGGGCTATCAGGCGCCCGAGCCCTTCACCGCCAAGCACAACATGGGAACGCTCGGCTGGACAGCGTCCTATACGGGCAACTTGCAGGGCGGCGAGTTCTATCTGGCAAGCCTCGATACCGGCAACGACGCCGCAAGCCGCGCCAACGTCTTAAGCGGCAGCTGGAGCAGCTACGGCAGCACCGAAGAAGAGGTCTTCGCGGCCATCGACGCCCGCTTCGGCGCGGGAACACCGCTTGCGATCTTCTGGCGCGGCATCTACAAAAACGGCTTGACCCTCACCTCCGGCGGACACGCGCTGGCGGAGCAGTACTTCACCGAAGGCTCGGGCTGGCTGTACGCGCTCAATGGCGCATATCTCGGAACGGGCATGGGAGAAACCCAGCTCTCGCCGGGAGACACGGTGACGCTTCGCTACATTCTGGCCTACGGCGCGGAGGTCGGCTATTCCGGCGGCTACGGCGGAAGCTACTGCGTGTCCTACACGGGCTTCGGCGGCTGGTCGGATATCAGCCACGACACCGAGGAGATCACGCAGGACGGCGTGACAAAGACCGTCTGCCGCCGCTGCGGCACCGAACTGGACGAGTCGAGCTGCACCCACCCGACGGACAAACGCGTTTACAAGGTGAGCGAAGACGGCCTGACGTGCGTGGAAACCTGCGAGGAATGCGGCCAGGCCATCGGCACACCGAAGGCGCACGAGCTGCACTACGAATATGAAGAAGGCAGCGACGAGCACACCATCACCTGCGAACGCGGCTGCGGCTTTGAGAAGACGGAAGTGCACTGCTGGGTCGAGGAAAGCAACACCGCCGTTGGCGGAAAGCCCGGTGTGAAGACAGAAAAATGCGAGCTCTGCGGCGCGACGCGCGAAACCGAAGTCGCAGGCGAAACGGAGCACGATGCCGGAAACGGCAGTTGGAGCGGAAGCGCAAGTGAGCACTGGCTGGTCTGCAAGAACTGCGGTGATAAATTCGATATAGGAACGCACACATATGTTTTGCAGGGCGGCACTTGGGTGTGCACCGGCTGCGAATGGGAGCACGGCGACGTCTGCAACGATGAAAACCTCACCTACTCGCCGAGCGATGAGAGCCGCCATACGGTTTCCTGCCCGGTCTGCGGTCTGGTTCACGGCACGCAGCAGCACAACATGGTCGAAGGCGTCTGCTCGGAGTGCGGCTACACTGAAGATGTTGACCCGATTGACCCTGTAGACCCCGTAGACCCGGTCGATCCGGTAGACCCGGTCGATCCGGTAGACCCGGTTGACCCCGTTGACCCGGTCGATCCGGTAGACCCCGTAGACCCGATTGACCCCGTAGACCCGACAGACACCGGCGAAGATTCCGGGGAAGACACCGGCGAATTTTGAGAGAAAATGAAGGAGCAGCTTGCGATGCATACGAAAATCAATGAAATTTTACAGGAGATCGAGTCCGTTATCGTCGGCAAAAATGAAATTGTCGAAAAAATCCTGATGGCCATTCTGGCGCAGGGACACGTTCTCATGGAGGACGTCCCCGGCGTGGGCAAGACCACGACGGCGATGGCGTTCGCCAAAGTTCTGGGCCTGGACACCCGCCGAGTGCAGTTCACGTCCGACACCGTGCCGTCCGACATCATCGGCTTCTCGGTCTACGACAAAAAAGAGGACGAATTTGTCTACAAGCCCGGCGCGATCATGACGAACCTGCTGCTGGCGGATGAAATCAACCGTACCTCCAGCAAAACGCAGTCCGCGCTTTTGGAGGCGATGGAAGAGCACAAGGTCACGGTCGACGGCAAGACGTATGATCTTCCTGACCCCTTTATCGTACTGGCTACCCAGAACCCCGTGGGCTCGGCGGGCACGACGATGCTCCCCAATTCCCAGCTTGACCGCTTCTTAATCCGCGTCAGCATGGGCTACCCCGACCACAAGAGCAGCGTGAACATTCTCCGCGACCGCCACATCGATAACCCCCTCGACCGCGCGTATGCCGTTGTCAACAAGGAAGAGCTCCGAAGCCTCGTGCAGGAGGTGCGGAAGGTCGATATGCGAGACCCGGTGCTCGATTATGTAACGACGCTCGTTGAAAAAACGAGAAACCACCCGCAGGCGGCCCTTGGCGTGAGCCCCCGCGGTGCGCTGGCGGTGTGCCGGATGGCAAAGGCGTTTGCGTACCTGCATGGACGCGACTTCGTCATGCCCGAGGACGTGGCGGCGATCTTCCCGGACATCTGCGCCCACAGACTCATGCTCAGCAGCAAGGCGAGAATGATGGAGGAAAAGCCGGAGAACGTTCTGGCCGAAATCCTCCGGTCGACCGACATGCCGGTGCTGAAAAAATGAAGGTAGTACGAAAAATCGTCTGGCTTTTGCTGACGGCGGGGGTCTGTGTCCTCGCTGTGCAGACAGAAAGCGCCATTGCGCTGGGGCTGGCGGCGTGCCTGATTTTGCTGCCGCTTGTTTGCCTGCCAATGAACCTCCGCGCGGCAAAGAAGCTCAAGCTGGCGGTGAAGCTGCCGGTGAACCTCCGCAAAGGCGAAAGCGGCACGGCGGAGCTGACCGTACAGAACCCAACCGTCTTCCCAATTTGCCGTCTTTCCTGCCGCGTTCGGCTGGAAAATCAGCTGAACGGGGAGACGCAGATCGTGGAGACCGGCTGCGGCGTCTGGCCGAAGGGCAAAAGGACCATGAAAATTGCGCTCCAAAGCCCGTTTTGCGGCAGAATCCGCGTGAATGTGGAATCTGCGAAGCTCTATGACTGCTTCGGTCTCATTGGAGTGAAGGCGCGTTTTGACGCGCACGGCGCGTGCGTGGTGCAGCCGGACACGTTTTTGCAGACGCTGGTTCTTTCTCCCGCGGCGGCGCACATCGACGACACCGAGGACTATTCCAACGAGCGGCCCGGTTATGATCTTTCTGAAATGTTCCAGATCCGCGACTATGTCCCCGGCGACAGCCAGCGGCAGATTCACTGGAAGCTGAGCCATAAATACGGAAAGCTCATCGTCAAAGACCCGTCGCTTCCCATCACGCGCTCGGCGGCTGTCTTCTGGGAGCGGACAGAAAGCGACCCGACAGCAGAACGCACCGATGCGGAAGCCGAGATCGTCGTTTCCGTCTGCCGGAATTTACTTTCCCAGTCCGTGCAGTTCACCGTCGGCTGGAACGAGGAAAGCTCGGGACGCTGCGTGTTCCAGCAGATCCGCGACATGGACGACCTCATCGGCTTATTGCCGCGTCTTTTCACGGCGAAACCCGCGAAGGGCGCGAGCGGCGCGTCGCTTCTTTTGCAGGAGCTGCCCGCAGGGAGTTGCTCGCATCTCGTGTATGTGGCGGCGGAACGCAAGGCGGAGACGGACGAGCTTGCAAACATCGGCCGCCTGACGGCGCTCATCTGCGGTGAAACGTTCAACGAAACCGACTACGCCGCGCAGCTCTCCGAGCTGGAACTGTAAGGAGGGCGGGCTATGAAAAAAACGAAACATACCGGCCTGCAAGCCGGCGTTTATCACGAGAACGAAAAGAAAAACGAACTTTTTGCGCTCGTTTCAAACGTCCTTATTTTCCTCGCGCTTGCCGCGATTTTCCATACGGCGGCGAATTTCTCCGCGATTTTACCGCTTCTCGGCGCGGGCGTTCTGACCTGCATCGTGATTGCAATTGTCCGGCACTTCAAGAAGGCAGCGTGGCTGGCTCCCGCATTATTTATCGCATTGCTGGCCGCTGTCCTCATCGCAAAAACGCCGCTTCTGAGCGGCTTCGGCGCAGCCTGGAACGATCTGCGCGGCCTCTGGGCGGCGGAAAAAGGCATTTTACTGCCCCTTGCGGAAACCGACGGCGCGGGACCTTGGCTGGCCGGAATTGTGCTGGGCGTTTTGCTGGCACTGGTGAGCTTCGCGCTTTCCAATGTGCCGACCTTGGCGGCGGTTTTGCTGGCATCTTTCAGTGTAGCGGCGGCGTTTGTGCAGCCGGGCGTGATGCTGCTGTTCGCGGCAGGGATCAGTGTGCTGCTTCTTGCGTGGCAGAAGGAGAAAAACGCGGTTTCGGCGGCAAGCTTCGTGCTCGTGGGCGCGATCGTCCTTGGAATCGCCGCGCTGGCGCTGCAAACCGGCACGATGGAACATCTTTCGCAGGGCGCGAAGGACAGCTTGCATCATTGGCGGTTCGAGACGGCAGAAGAACTGCTTCCGGAGGGCGATCTGACGCAGCCTGTCAAAACCTCGGACAGCACGGACGCGATTTTGACGGTCACGTCCAGCGAAAACCAGACGCTCTATCTGCGCGGCTTCGTGGGCGACAGCTACGAAAACGAGACGTGGACTTCTCTGGATGCGAAGGCCGCCGCAGCGGAAAAAGACCTCTTCTACTGGCTGCACCAATCCGGTTTTTACCCCCAGAGCCAGCTGGCTATGGCCGCGCGGCTGATGGGTAACTATCAATCCAGCGCAGTCAGCGTGCAGAACCTGACCGGATGCAGCCTGTACCGCTACGAGCCGTGCAGCGTGCTTCCCGAACGCGCGGGACTGGCGAAAAACAAGATCCAGCCGTCCGAAGTCGAAACAAACGGCCTTCGCGGCCAGAGGAACTATAACTTTGATTCCATTTCGGATGTAGCGACAGTCCTGCCGGAACTGCTGGATTTCCTCCAGAATGATGATTCCGGCACGGCGAACACCTATCTGCAAATGGAAAGCGCCTACCGCGAATTCGTGTATTCCTACGCGCTGAGCGTTCCGGCAGAATTCCGGGCCCAGCTGGGCGCGGTGCTCGACCAGTTCTGTGAGAGCTTCGGTTCTGCGGACAGCCTGACGAAGGAACAGGCACAGACAGCGGCGCTGGCGTTTCTGGAGCGCTGCTTCGATGGAAGCGGAGACGTTTCCCTGCCGCTCTCTGACACCGCAAACGGCACGACGTATCAGTACGCAACGGTCGCGGCCTTAGCGCTTCGCTATTACGGCATCCCCGCGCGATATGTCGAGGGCTACACCGTGAACGCAAAAGCGGGCGAAGAAACGACCATGGACGCAAAGGCGGCTGGCGCCTGGGTCGAAGTTTACCAGGACGGCGCGGGCTGGCTTCCGTTGGCTCTGACGCCGGGACTCGAAGACCTCTCTGCCGAGCAGACCGAAAGCGGTGTAAAGCCCGTCGGCGCAGGCAAAGAAGGAACCGGCGACGGCCTTCGCGTCACGGAGGGTCAGGAATTGGAGCAGAATGACGCCGAGCCCGACAATTCTACCGACGACACTCCCGAGGGCGGCGAACGGACGGGCCTTCTCAAAAACCCGCTGTTCTGGGCGGTTCTGGCGCTGGCAATTCTTCTGCTTTTGCTTGCGGCCATCGTCATCCGGCACGCCGTCATTCTCAAAAAGCGGAACGAGACCTTCCGGATTTCCGACGACTCCGAAGCGTCCGCCAACCTCTTTGCCGACGCGGCGAAGCTTCTCGGTGCGCTCGGCTTTGACCGCGGCAGCGGCTCGATGCTGGAACTCTGCGAGGGCGTGGAAAACCGGTTCGGCGCGGAAAACGCAGGGAAGCTGCGCGAGATGACGTTACTCAACGCAAGGGCGCTCTTTTCCACAAAAACGCTTACGAAGGACGAGCGGACGCGCATGGAAGACTTCCGTGCCGACGTTCTGAACCTGCTGAAAACCCACACAAAATGGCCGAAAAAGCTGCGCTTAAAGTGGCTTTCCTGCCTGTATTAAGGAGGTTTTATGAAAAGATTCGTTTCCATCCTGCTCCTGCTGGCGCTGCTGCTGGGCTGCCTTCCCATAAGCGCACTGGCCGCCGGCGAAGAAGGGTATTTCTACTTTTCGGCATCGACGCAGAGCAGCCTCATCATTGCGCCGGAACGTGTGTGTTACACGAGCGGACAGACGATCAAACAGGCGCTTGCGGCAAGCGGACATGTTTTCACCGGGCTGGAAAGCGGCATTGTTACGGCGATCGACGGTACGGCCGGAAACTTTGTGCGCGGCGATGAAACCGGCGACTATAACCTCGACAAACAGGCAAGCTCCGTCAACTACTTCGCTTTCAGAGAAGCCAGCGACAGTGCACTGAGTTTGGCGTTCCAGAGCCTCATGCAGGCAATGGCGGATTATCTGTACGAAGAAGTCGATGTGCAGCAAGCCGCAAAGACTGCGTATGACAACGCTTACAACAGCTATCCCGGCGCGGATGACACGCAGGCACAGAGACTTGCAGACGCGCTCAAAAAAGCTGTTTCGGACTACAAAACCAGTCTGAATACCGGCTATTCCGTATCATTTCCGCAGTTTACCGGCAGCGAGTACACCATCTATGCCGTGAACGCATACGGAAGACGCATTAACATGAAGAACGGCGTGCTTTCGCTTCCGGACGGCGAGTACACCTTCTACATCTACAAGGCCAACAAAGCGGTCAGCGGTACTCTGACAGTCAGCGGAGGAGCGCAGACGATCAACGATCTTCCCTCGATTCCGACGGACGCGTGGATCAACGAAAGCGCGTTCCGGATCTCCAAGTCCAGTAATTTGATGTTTGACCAGGACTTTATAGACGGCGCATTAAACCTGACGCGCGGCACGCACACTGCATCAGCAGAGCTGCCTGACACGTTCCAAAGCCAGCTGTACCCGTATGTGACGCTAAACAGCGACGTGGCGCTTTCGGCGATCTATACAAGCAGCGCCGACGGAACGGTGAAGACGGTCGAGCTTGCAAGCGGCTCAAAGAGAACGGCACTCTACAACGTTCTCGCGAAGGGCGCTGCGGGCAACACGGTCACCTTCCGCGCCAGCAAAGAGGATAGCGGCTACACGCTGCTCGAGGATTTTACCCTGACCCTCGACCGGACGCTGACGCTCAGCGGCCTGACCGTTACAAATGCGGCAGGCGAACAGCAGCCGTCGCAGCAGGAGTTCTCCGGAACCACGATGGCATATACCTATCGCGTGCTAAATACCGAACAGACGCTGAACATCTATCCCACGCCCACAGACCCCAATGTCACTGTCACAGTGAACGGCGAAGCACTGAACGAGGCCGGATACGCAAGCGTGGGGATTCAACAGAATGAGCCGATTACTGTCAAGCTTTTGTCTGGCACATACGAGACAATTTACACGCTCACTATCGAACGCGACACGGCGACGACGGTTAAGGTTACGCTGGGAGAAGGCGTCACAGAGCTTGTCATGCTGAACAAAAGCGGCGAGGAACTAAAACCGACAAAGACGACAGCAACACAGTATACCTACAGCCTGATCGCGAACGAAACGTATACCTGCCGCGCGACGAGAGACACGTACTTCCATTCGGAAGAAACGTTCAAATTGACGGATAGCAGAATAAGCTTTATCGCGAAGGTCCCGATGGACAAGATGCCGTCCCTCAGCGATCTGCAAGTCTCCACGGCGAAGGAGCTTTCGGAGGCTAAGCTCGAGCTGAACACAGAGTTCGCGTCCGGCACGCACGAATACACGACCACTGTCGCGGACAACGACAGCAGCCTCTATGCCTGGGCGGCTCCGGCAGAGGGCACGAGCGCGGAGTGCACCGTGTCCTACAGCGTCATCAGCAAACAGGCGACCGACGGCACAGTGAAAAAGGTCACGCCGACCGCAAATCTGCTGAAAGATGGCACGCAGCTTGAAAATGTGCTTCTGATGCAAAACGCCTACGGCAACACGCTGACGTTCCATGTGGCGCAGACGACCAAGGACGCGACCGGAACTACGACCTACTCGACAGACTACGTGCTGCACGTAACGCGCGGTCTGACGCTGCAAAAGCTCGAGATCACCGGCGTTACTCTGACCTTCCACCGCACACAGAAGACCTACACGATCACCGTTCCCGCCGCGCAGACAACGCTTTCGCTGACACCCACCGCGTGGGACAATGCCCGCTATAACGGTACCGACGGCGGCTATGATCTGTACGTCAGCGGCAAAGCGGCGGAATCCGGCAAGGCATCGGCGATCGAACTCTCCGGCACTTCGGAGACAGAAACCGTAACGGTCAAGGTCGAAAGCCGCGACGAAAAATCGCAGCCTGTGACCTACACGATCACCGTCCAGAAGGCAGTGGGCTCTCAGGTGACCTTCAACGTCGAGCCCACAGGTGCGCTTCTTTACATCTTCGACAAGGACAGCGGAAACCGCGTCTGGCCGGACGATGGCGGCGCGTGCGATATTTCCACCGGCTTCACCTACGGCTACAGCGTGACGAAGCCGGGCTTCGCCGGAAAAAGCGGGTACTTCAAGCTGGAAAACGGCAGCCTCGTCTTCGGCGTAATGAAGAGCGGTGAGGTCGACTATTCAGGCGGAGAAACCCATAACATCGACACGCCGTACCAGATCAGCCTGGAAGCAGCTCCGAAAAACACGCAGATCAACGAGAACCTTCCCTCCGCGTGGCCCAACTTCCGCGGCAGCGCCTCTAACAACGGCGTGACAACGGCCAAAACCCCGATCGAGGCCGAGGCCGGTACGCTCTACTGGGCGGTTCCGATCGGCAGTGATTACGGGCTCGGCGCGGTCAGCAGTCCGATTCTCGTAGACGGCGATCTTGTCGTCAACAAGGGGAACGCGATCCTGAAAATCGACAAGGATACCGGCGAGATCAAGAAAAAGGGGACGATGGTGGGCTCGTCGAGCTTCGCCATCAACGGCCCGACCTACGCGGACGGCGTGATTCTCGTCGGCCTGGCCAACGGACTGGTGCAGGCGTTCAACGCCGAGACGCTGGAGTCTCTCTGGGTCTATGCAGACCTGCTGGGCGGCCAGCCGAACAGCCCAATCACGGTGCACAACGGCTACGCCTACACCGGCTTCTGGAATTCGGAAACAGGAAACGCGGCCTTCGTCTGCCTGTCTCTGACCGATGAAGACCCCACGGAGAAAAGGGAGAGCAAGCCCGCGACGTGGCGGCACGTGCAGGCGGGCGGCTTCTACTGGGCGGGCGCGTATGCGTGCGATGATTTCGTGATGGTCGGCACGGACGACGGCGATGGCAGCTGCACGAGCCCGACGGCAAAGCTTCTGCTCTTCGAGCCCGAAACCGGCAGGCTGCTCGACAGCAAAACGAATCTCATCGGCGATATCCGCAGCACGATCTGCTATGACGATGCTACAAAGGCATATTACTTCACCACCAAGGGCGGATATTTCTACAAGGTGACGGTGAGCAGACAGACCGACGGCACATACAAGCTGGGCGAACCGGAAAAAATCGCGCTTGGCGGCATGAGCACGTCGACGCCGGTCATTTCTAACGGCAGAGCCTATGTCGGCGTGAGCGGCGCAGCGCAGTTCGGCGATGGCGGCCACAACCTGTCGGTCATCGACCTGAAGAGCAAAAAAGTTGCTTATACGGTTCCGACGAACGGCTACCCGCAGACAAGCGGCCTTCTCACCACGGCGTATGGCGACTGCAATTACATCTATTTCTTTGAAAACATGCAGCCCGGCACGCTTCGCCTCCTGCGCGACCAGCCCGAACAGACCGCGGTGGACACAACATATCAGACGAAGGAAACCGCGGGCATGACCGCCTACGCACTCTTTACACCGGCTGGCAAGCAGGCACAGTATGCCATTTGCAGCCCCATCGCCGACGAAAACGGCACGCTCTACTTCAAAAACGACACCGGCTACCTCATGGCCTTCGGCAGCGCGATCGTTCCGGATTCCCTGACCGTTGTGTCGCAGCCCACGAAGCTTGTCTATCAGGCGGGAGATACGTTTGACAAAACCGGCCTCAAGGTGACGGCACAGTTTACAGACGGCACAACACGCGACGTGACAAAGCTGATGGCGCAGGAGGTTCCGGCAGCGCTCACCGAAGGAACGCCGGACGTTACGCTCATGTGTGCGCCGGGTCACATCATGTATCACAACAAGCAGAACGCGGACAAGACCATGACGTCACGCGTAGAAACGAATAAGCCGACAGTGCAGATTTCCATTACGGTTGGCGGCGTTTCCGGAAACATGGACTCGGTCAATTGGGGCTATGCCGCGAACCGGCTGACCCTCTCCGGCACGTTCCCGGCGGGCGCAAAGCTGATTGCCGCGACGTATGACGAAACCGGAAAAATGACTGAGGCGAAGGCCTTTAACGCACTAGGCAGCGTGGAAATCACCGGCGCGAAGATCAAACTCTTCCTGCTCGACTCGACCGGAAAGCCCGTCTGTGCATCCGTGACGGTCACGGGTTCGTGAGGGACGGCAGATGAAAAAAACGCTTGGAAAGCTTCTTATCCTCGCGCTTGTGCTGGCATCGCTCCTCTCACTCGCAGCGTGCGCGAAGAAGCAGGACACACCGCTTACCAGAACGGCTTCGTACCTGCAATCGCAGGTCAAAGAACCGTCCTTCGGCGCTCTCGGCGGCGACTGGCTCGTGTTCGGCCTTGCACGGTCCGGCGCGGACGTTTCACAGAAATATCTTGATACCTACTACAAAAATGTGGTAAACTATGTCGAAGAAACAGGCGGCGTGCTGAGCGAACAGAAATACACCGAGTATTCCCGCGTCATCCTCGCACTCACCGCCATCGGAAAGGACCCGCGCGACGTGGCAGGGTATGATTTGCTGCTGCCGCTGGCGGATTTTGACGAAACGGTCTCGCAGGGACTCAACGGCGCGATTTTCGCGCTGCTGGCCCTCGATTCCGGCCGCTACGACATCCCGGAAAAACCCAACGCCGCCACGCAGGCTACGCGCGAACTGTACGTAGCAGAAATTCTGCGGCGCGAGATCGAGACCGGCGGCTGGGCGCTTTCGGGAAACGAACCGGACGCGGACATGACGGCGATGGCCCTGCAGGCGCTGGCAAAATACCGCGATGACCCCGAGGCTTCGGCGGCAATCGAGCGGGGGATCACGGCGTTATCTTCCATGCAGGAGCCGAACGGCGCGTATTTGTCGTGGGGCGAGGAAAACAGCGAGTCTGTTTCGCAGGTGATCACTGCGCTCACAGAGCTCGGCATTTCGCCGGAAGATAGCCGCTTCGTCAAAAACGGCCAGACGCTTTTGTCTTCTCTCGAGCGCTTTTCCTGCGAAGACGGCGGCTACCGGCACACGCTCTCCAGCGGCGCGGACGAAATGGCGAGTGAACAGGCGCTCTACGCGCTGGCTGCCGTCCACCGCGCACAGGCGGGTCTTTCCACACTTTACGACATGACGGATGTGATGCAATGAAACGCGGATTTGCTCTTACGCTGCTTGCGCTGCTGCTTTTCCTCAGCGGCTGCGGAAAAAACGCGGCACTCGACAAAACGTGCACGATCTCCATCTCCTGCCAGGCGATTCTCGACAACCTGGACGCGTGCACGCCGGAAAAGCGCGAGCTCGTGCCGGAAGACGGCTGGATTCTAAAGCCCGTGCGGGCGGAATTTGCAGGGAAAGAAAACTGCACATGGAGTTTTCCGCTTCCCCGGTCTATAAGACCGCCTATATCGAGGGCATCGCGAATTTCTACGAATTTGACTGCGGCAACACCTCCGGCTGGATGTACAGCGTCAACGGCTGGTTCCCGAACTACGGGTGCAGCGCGTACAAGCTGCAAGACGGCGACGTGATCGAATGGGTCTACACCTGCGATCTCGGAAACGACGTGGGCGGCGGCATGGCCGCGGAGGGCGAATGAAAAACAAAGACGCCTTCTCGGGCTATCATCCGACGATCAACTTTTTGTATTTTGCGCTGGTGCTGCTGTTTTCGATGTGCCTGATGCACCCGGCGTACCTTCTGGTGTCTCTGGTCGGGGCGCTTTCGTATGACATTTTGCTCAAGGGCAGAAAGGCCGTGCGCTTTGCCGCGGCGGGTCTTCTGCCGATGGCGCTGCTGGCGGCGGTTCTGAACGTCGCGTTCAACCACGAGGGTATGACGATTTTAACGTACCTTCCCTCGGGAAACCCCCTGACGCTTGAGTCCATGTACTACGGGCTTGCCGCGGCAGTGATGCTGGTAAGCGTCGTTCTCTGGTTTTCGAGCTACAACGAGATCATGACGTCCGACAAGTTCGTCTATCTCTTTGGCCGCCTCATTCCGGCGCTGAGCCTCGTTTTGTCGATGGCGCTGCGCTTTATCCCGAAGTTTACGGCGCAGATGAAAACCGTCTCGGAGGCGCAGGCCTGCATTGGCTGCGACACGAAGACGGGAAGCCTTCCCAGAAGACTTTCAAACGCCGTCAAAATTTTCTCGATCATGGTCACGTGGAGTCTTGAAAACGCCATTGAAACGGCGGACTCCATGCGTTCGCGCGGCTACGGTCTTCCGAACCGCACGACGTTTTCCATCTACCGCTTTGATGACCGCGACAGGACGGCCTTTGCGTGGCTTTTATTCTGCGGCGCGTACATCCTTTCGGGCTGGATGGCGGGCGGGACGTATTTCCGGTATTATCCGACCGTGAAGGCGGCCGCGCCTTCCCCCATGAACGCGAGCTTTCTGCTCGTGTATCTGGCGCTGGTGCTGACGCCGGTGATTCTCGATCGAAAGGAGGCGCGCGCGTGGCAGTCTTCGAAATCAGCAATCTGAGCTTTTCTTACCCCGAACAGGAAAAGAAGGCAATTCGCGACCTCACGCTGCGCGTCGAAGCGGGAGAGTTTTTCGTGCTCTGCGGCCCGTCGGGCTGCGGAAAATCGACGCTTCTGCGGCAGCTGAAGACCGTTCTGGCCCCGCACGGCAGACGTTCGGGCGAGATTTTCTTCGACGGAAGACCGCTCGACAGTCTTTCTCAGCGCGAACAGACCGAGACCATTGGCTTTGTCCAGCAGAGCTGTGATAACCAGATCGTCACCGACAAGGTCTGGCACGAGCTGGCGTTCGGCCTCGAGTCTCTTGGCTATGACACGCCGACGATACGAAGACGCGTCGCGGAAATGGCGTCGTTTTTCGGCATCCAGACGTGGTTTTATAAATCCGTCGCCGAGCTTTCGGGCGGGCAAAAACAGCTCTTGAATCTGGCCGCCGTCATGGTTTTGCAGCCGAAGGTGCTGATCCTCGACGAGCCGACGAGCCAGTTAGACCCCATCGCAGCCTCCGACTTTTTATCGACGCTCGGCAAAATCAACCGCGAGCTCGGAACGACCATCCTTTTGACCGAGCACCGGCTCGAAGAGGCGTTCAGCTTTGCCTCGCGCGTGGCGGTGATGGACGGCGGCAGGCTTCTTAGCACGGGAAGCCCTGCGGAGGTGGGCGCGGAGCTCAAAAACCGCGGAAACGCGATGTTCCTCGCGATGCCGGCGGCCATGCGCATCTGGAGCGCGGCAGACTCAAAGGCGGCGTGTCCCGTCTCGGTCTGCGACGGGCGGAACTGGCTGCTTTCCTACGCAAAAACCCATGAACTCAAAAACATTCCGGAACCGCCGAAGCCCGCGCCGAAGGGTGAGATCGCCGCAAAAGCGCACGAGCTCTGGTTCCGATACGAAAAGGACGCGCCCGATATCGTCAAGGGTCTGTCGTTGGAGCTCCATAAAGGCGAATTTCTCGCCCTCCTCGGCGGCAACGGCACGGGCAAAACGACGTCCATGAAGCTCCTCGCCGGACTCCAGAAGCCCTATCGCGGCGAGCTCACCATTACCGGCAGCGCCGGCATGCTCCCGCAGAACCCGCAGGCGCTTTTTGTCAAGTCCACCGTCCGCGAAGACCTCCTTGAAATTCTCCCGAAGGCCGAGCGGAAAACGCAGCGCCTTGCGCAGGTGGTGCAGCTGTGCGATCTGACCGCGCTTCTGGACCGGCACCCCTACGATCTTTCCGGCGGCGAACAGCAAAGGGCCGCTTTGGCAAAAATTTTGCTCCTGAACCCCGAAATTCTGCTCCTCGACGAGCCGACGAAGGGTCTGGACGCGGAGTTCAAGCAGGTTTTCGGCCGGATCCTCAAAACGCTGCAAGCGTCCGGCGTGGCGATTCTGATGGTCAGCCACGACATTGAATTCTGCGCGAAATACGCCGGCCGGTGCGCCCTGTTTTTTGACGGCAATATCGTCACCGAAGCAGAGCCCCGCACCTTCTTCTCCGGCAACAGCTTCTATACCACGAGCGCAAACCGCATCGCACGCGACGTTCTGCCGGAGGCGGTGACGCCCGAGGACGTGATCGCGGCCTGCGGCGGGGAAGTGGAAGAAGAACCGGAGCTTCCACAGTACGAGCCCGTTCTTCCCGCGCCGCAGACGGAAAAGACAAAAGCAAAAAAGCTTCCCGTCTGGCGAAAAATCCTCGCGGCTGTTTCAGGTCTTGCTTCGCTTCTTCTGATCATTCGGGCCATCGGCGTAACGGACCTAACGCAGCTCATCGGCGCGGAGGGACTGACGAATCTCGCCGCCGAACAGCTGAAGGCCTACGGCGTGCTTCTGGTGTCGCTTCTCGTCTTCGCGCTCTCGATCGGGCAGAAGGCGGAAAAGCCCGATTACCTTGTCAAAACGCCGGCGGAAAAACGCAGGCTTCAGAAGCGGACGGTTCTGGCGGCAATGCTCATTCTGCTCATGATCCCGCTGACGCTCTATCTCGGCGTGCGCTTCTTCGCGGGGCGGAAATACTATCTCATTTCGCTTTTGATTTTGCTGGAATGTATGCTGCCCTTCTTCCTGATTTTTGAGGGAAGAAAGCCGCAGGCGCGGGAGCTGGTGCTCATTGCCGTGCTCGTCGCGCTGAACGTTGCCGGACGCGCCGCGTTTTTCATGCTGCCGGAGTTCAAGCCCGTCGTCGCGATGACGATTCTGGCGGGCGTCGCGTTCGGCGGGGAGACGGGATTTTTGGTCGGCGCAATGACGATGCTCGTTTCCAACATGCTCTTTTCACAGGGGCCGTGGACGCCGTGGCAGATGTTCGCGATGGGCATGATCGGCTTTCTCGCGGGCGTTTTGTACCGCAAGGGCGTTTTGCGCCGCTCCCGGCTCAGCCTGTGCATCTTCGGCGTCCTTGCCTCGACGGTTATCTACGGCGGCATCATGAACCCGGCGTCGGCCCTCATGTGGGCGCAGGAAATTGATCTCAAAATCCTCATCGGCTACTACGTCAGCGGCATTCCGGTCGATCTGGTCAGAGCCGCGGCGACGTTCTTTTTCCTCTGGATCGGCGCGGGCGGAATGCTCGAGAAGCTCGACCGCATCAAGACAAAATACGGTCTGGCGGACTGAACACGGAAAATATGCATATATACCATATTAATAGGCGAAAAGCCGATTTTTAACGGCTGAAAATCGCAAAATATACGCACACCCGTATTGAAAAAACAGACGAAAAACGGTACAATAGCTACAGGAAAAATGAAATGGAGGACACTATGCGCGTCAGGAGAATCGGAATATTCTGCGTGATTTTCGCGCTTCTGGTATCGCTGCTCCCGGCGGCCTTCGCGGCGGGCACGAGCGTCGTGGTCACAGCGCCGGACGCATTGCCCGCAGTCGGCGAAAGCTTCACCGTGACCGTCAGCGTCTCGGGCAATCCCGGCCTGTCTGCCGCGCAGGTAAAGCTCGGCTATAACGACGCGGTTTTAGAGTGCACGGCGGTCAGAAACGGCGCGGTGACGAGCGGGATGCTCTCGGCCACGAACACGCACGGCACAAGAGACGGCGTCGGGGCCGTATTGGCCGCGGCAAGCACCGACACGGTCAAAAAGGACGGGGAGCTCGCCGTCTTCACCTTCACGGTCAAAGCCGCGGATGACGCGAAGCTCTCCATCTCGCAGACGACGATGGCAAACGCCGACGGCGCACAGATCACCTTTACCTACGATCTTCCAAAGCTCGTCTCCGAAGACAGGACGCAGCCCTCCGTGATCCCCCCGCAGACCCCCGAAGCGCCGCAGGAGGACGAAAAAACCGGCTCCTTCCGCGATGTCAATTCCCGGCACTGGGCGTTTGCCTCAGTCGAGCGGGCGGCAGAGCTCGGGCTTGTCGCGGGCTTCTCGGACGGAACGTTCCGGCCGGACGAACCGGTCACGCGGGCGCAGTTCGTGCTGATGCTCTGGCGCATGGCCGGAAAGCCGGAAGCGAAAGAAAAAGCGGCCTTCACCGACACGGCAGGCGGCGACTGGTACGAGACAGCGCTCAACTGGGCGTATGAAAACGGCTTTGTAAACGGTATCAGTGAAACGACCTTCGGCCCGAACGCGAATATCACGCGCCAGCAGGCCGTCGCCATCCTCTTCCGCTATGCCGGAAGCGAAACGGGCGGCGAAGCGCTGGTCTCCGGCGTGTATGAATCGGGCTTCTCCGACAGCGGCGCAATCGCCTCCTGGGCAAAGGACGCGATGTGGTGGGCGGTCTACCATTCGCTCGTCTCCGGCGTCGGCAACGGAAAAATCGCGCCCGAGCAGAATGCCTCCCGCGCACAGATCGCGGCGATTTTGCTGCGCTACATGGACAAATTCCCGACAGAAAGGCAGGCGCTTGCATGAAACGAAGAATTTTGGCGCTTTTCCTCGCGGCGCTCACGCTCCTGACGCTCACCACGGCGGCGCTTGCGGCCGAGGAAGCCAACGGCGCGTATAACGTGCAGAGCAAGGCGGGCTACACGCTTCGTGTAGAGAACGTCACGGAAGACGGCGGCTTCTACGCAAACGCGGACACGTTCACGCTGACGCGCAACACCGCACCGGCCGAGCAGACGCTTGTGTACCTCGTGGAAGGAAGCGGCCTGCCGACGGAAGAGAATCTACAGTACATCGACCAGAGCGGCACAAACGCGGCGTTCACCCTCAAGCCCAAGAAGCTGGAGGCCGGAAAAACCTACCGCGTCTACGTCAGCACCCAGAGCAAAGCGCCAGTAGAGGCCGCGTCGTTCAGCTATGGGGCGAAGCCGAGCTATAAATTGGGTGATGTAAACGAAGACGGCTATAT
>CAKUJL010000006.1 GCA_934661715.1 uncultured Oscillospiraceae bacterium
AGACGACCGCCGCGACCAGCGCCGCCATAATGATCAGTTTTCCCGCCATACCGTTTCCGGCAGGCATCCGGCGCACCGGCTTCTGCGCCGTCTCGCGCCTTTTTGTTGTTCGCTTCATACTATGTTCTCCTTCTGCAAACGCAGCAGGCTTCTATCAAACCAATGATTACTTAATATTACGTATTATACACGAATGGCGCTGGAATATCTACACTTTTTATGGCAGCGCCAAGATTTTTCAAATTTTCTTCGAGAGCGCAGTAGCCGCGCTCCAGATGACCGAGCCCTGTGAGCTCGGATTTGCCTTCGGCCATGAGCCCCGCCGCGACAAGCGCCGCAGCGCCGCGCAGGTCTTCGGCTTTTAGCTCCGCGCCGTGGAGTTTGGAAACGCCGCGCACGGCTGCCGTCTGGCCTCGAAGCGTGATGTCCGCGCCGAGCCTCCAAAGCTCCGGCACGTGCAGAAACCGCCGCGCAAAGACCGTCTCGTGAAAAACGCTCTCGCCCTTTGCTTTCAAGACCGCCGCCATCAGTACCGGCTGCGCGTCCGTCGGAAAGCCGGGATACGGCGCGGTCACGACACGCTCAATAGCCGTAAGATCGCCCGAACTGCGGATGAAAATCTGGCTCCCCGCGCAGGAAATTTCGCAGCCCGCCGTGCGAAGAAAGTCCAGCACCGGCTGAAGGCATCTTCCATCTGCGCGTTTGAGCTCCACTTCCCCGCCGCAGCCCGCGGCCATGCAAAGATACGTCGCGGCCTCGATGCGGTCGGGCAGGATCGTATACGTCGCGCCGTGCAGCTTCGGAACGCCGCGGATCACGAGCTCCCCCGTGCCGGCTCCCGAAATGTCCGCGCCCGCCGCGCGAAGAAAGCCGATGAGATCGGAAATTTCGGGTTCTCTTGCCGCGCCGGTGAGCGTCACTTCGGTCTTTCCCATTGCGCAGGCCAGCAGCAGATTTTCCGTCGCGCCGACGCTGGGGATCGGAAGCGAAATGGCGCCTCCCAGCCGCTTCGGCCATTCGGCGCAGATCGCGCCGTCCTGAAAGGAAAACCTTGCTCCGAGCAGAGACAGCGCCTTCACGTGCAGATCGATGGGCCGGTCTCCCAGCGGACAGCCGCCCGGAAGCGCCAGCTCTGCCCGCGAAAATTTCGCCAGCAGCGGCCCCAGAAACAAAACCGACGAGCGCATTTTCCCGGCCAGCTGTTTGGAAACCCGATACGAATCCAGCCCGGCCGGGTCAATGAGCAGCGTGCTTCCTTCCCTTTTTGTCTTACAGCCAAGCGTTTCGAGAATCGAGAGCGCCGTGCGCACGTCTTGAATGTCGGGGCAGTTATGTAACACACACGGCGACGCGCACAGGCAGCACGCCGCAAGTACCGGCAGGACGCTGTTTTTCGCGCCGTGTATCCGAACCGTGCCCGAAAGGCGGGCAGGGCCTTCGATCAGGAGCTTTTTCATCGGTCAACCTCCACATTTCCGGGTCATTTTCCCCATCCTATGCGGAGGCGATTTTTATCGTGCCTTGATGAGTTCCAGTGCGGTGTTGTAAATACGCTGCGCCGCGTCTACCACCGCCAGGCTCGACGCGGCCTTTCGCATGGCCTTCGTGCGTTCGGTATCGTCCAGAATTTCCTTTGCCGTGTCGAAAAGCACCTTGCCGCTGCACCCGGCCTCGGGCACAACGACGGCGGCGCCTCTTCCCTGCAAGACCATCGCATTCTTTTCCTGATGGTTATTGGTCACATTGGGGCTCGGCACCATGATGCACGGAAGCGCACTTGCGCAGACCTCGCTGATCGTGGCCGCTCCCGCGCGGCAGATGATGAGGTCAGCCGCGGCCATCACATCGGGCATGTTGAAAATATACTCGCGCATGTCGATGGCCGGGTGCTCGTCTAAATTGAGACCGAGGTCTTTGACATACTGCGGCATCCAGCGCCAGCCGAACGAGCCCGTCGCGTGCAGGTGCTGGAACGGGTCTGCGGCGTCTGCCTCGCACTTCATGAATTCGGCGATCTTTTTGTTCATTTCGCGTGCGCCGAGGCTTCCCCAGCACGAGACGATGAAGGGTCTTTCATCCAGACCGAGCTTCTCTCTGGCTTGCTGGCGGCGGGTAAAGAGGAATTCCTCGCGCACCGGCGTTCCGGTGACGACGACCTTTTCGGGGTCGTGGTAGGCGCTCCTGCTGTCTTCGAACGAGACCATGATCCGGTCCATGTATTTTTCGACCATCCGCGTCGTGAGCCCCGGCACGGCGTTCGACTCGTGCACCATTGTGGGGATCGACAGCCGCGCCCCCTCGCGAAGCGCCGGAAAGCTTGCGTAGCCGCCCGTTCCGATGACGATGTCGGGCCGGAAGGCGGTCAGAATTTTGTGTACCTTACGGCGAGATTCCGATAAATGCGCCGCCGTTTCGAGATTATGCAAAATGGCCTCCGGGGTGAGCTTTCGCTGAAAGTTGGAAATTTTCAGCGTCTCGAGCCGGAAGCCCTCGCGCGGGACGATTTTGTTTTCCATGCCGTCCTCCGCGCCGATGAATAAAATATTGCAGCCGGGCTGGCGCTGCTGGAAAAGCCGCGCCACAGCAATGGCGGGGTAAATGTGCCCGCCCGTGCCGCCGCAGGTAAAGACAATGTTCATACGCGCCTCCGTCCCATACGTTCTAAACCTCGTAGAGTTTCGCGTCCGCAGACGCGAAATAAAATGGAAATCCATGTTATCCGGCGGCTTTGCCGACCGGAAACATACTTCTCGCCTCGCAAGTGTAGAATTTTTGCCCCATCGGGGCAAAAATTATGCGCGTAGTCGAGGCGCAGTCCTTTTTGTCAAAAAGCGGGGGCTTTTTGACAGACTAAAGCAGCTTGTTATCGTTCTGCCGGGAAATGCTCAGGATCAGGCCAACTTCGAAAAGCTGGATGAGCAGCGCCGTGCCGCCGTAGGAGAAAAACGGCAGCGAAATGCCCGTCGCGGGCAGGAAGTTCGTCACGACGCCGATGTTGAGGAAGACCTGTAAGGCCAGGTGCGTCGTAAGGCCCGCCGCCATCAGAGCGCCGAACCGGTCGCGTGCATGCATGGCGATCCAGTAGCCGCGGATGATGAGCAGCATGAATAGAACCAGCACGACCATCGCGCCCACAAAACCCAGCTCTTCGCAGAGAATCGGGAAAATGTAGTCGTTGTGCTCTTCGGGAAGATACAGATACTTCTGCCGCGAGCGTCCAAGGCCGAGGCCCATCAGACCGCCGGAGCCGATGGCGTAGAGCGACTGCAAGATCTGATAGCCGTCTCCCGCCGGGTCGGAAGCCGGGTCCCGCCAGGCCGTCACGCGGGCGCTTGCATAGCCCATGGTCTTTAAGTACACCACGGCAAAGACCGCGACAGCCGCCGCGCCGATGCCGAACCATTTGAGTTCTGTGCCGCCGAGGAACATCATGGAAGCGCCGATGGCAAGCAAAATCAGAATGCAGGAAAAATGCTTTTCCAGCGCCACAAGGCCGCAGATGACGAGTAAAATCGCCGCAAACGGCAAAACGCCATAGCGGAAGGTCTTCATTTTTTCGCGGTAGGTCGACATGAGCGTCGCAAACGTCATCACGACCGCGACCTTTGCAAGCTCCGACGGCTGGAACGAGGTAAAGCCGATCCAGATCCAGCGCTTCGCGCCGCCCTCTTCGGTGCCGAAAATGGGCACGAGCAGCAGGAAAAAGATCGTGCCGCCAAGGACGAGGAACGAGACGCTTCGCCAGAGCTGATAGTTGATGCGCGAGACAAAGAGCATCACGCCGATGCCGAGCACGGCAAAGATCGCCTGCCGGGCAAAATAATACGTGGAGTTTCCTTCCTTGAAGTAGGCCCGCGCGTAGCTCGACGAGAAGACCATGATGACGCCGATGGTCACCAGCAGCACCACCAGCACCAGAAACGGCACGTCCAGAAGACCGCGCTCATCGAGCATGATGCTGCCGTCCCTGTTGCGTTTCACCGGCAGCCGTTCGCCGTTTGTACTCACAAAAGCCGGATTCGAGCCGTTTGGCATGGGGAGCTCCTTTCTATAAACCTCGTAGAGTTTCGCCCCGCAGGGCGGAATAAAATGTAAATCCATTTTATCCGGCGGCTCTGCCGACCGGAAAAATACTTCTCGCCTCGCAAGTGTGGAATTTTTGCCCCAACGGGGCAAAAATTATGCGCGTAGTCGAGGCGCAATCCCTTTGCCAAAAAGCCCCTGCTTTTTGGCAGCCCTATCTTCCGCGAACGCCGATAAATGCGAGAATGCACATGATAACTGTAATGCCGGCAAAGACTGCGAAGATCTTCTCCTCGCTCCAGCCGCCCATTTCAAAATGGTGGTGGATCGGGGTCATGCGGAAGATGCGCTTGCCGTGGGTGAGCTTGAAATACGTCACCTGCATGATAACCGACACCGTCTCGATGATGTAGATGATGCCAACTAAGATCAGCACCAGCGGCATATCGAGCGCAAAGGCCAGGCCGCAGACCATGCCGCCGAGGAAAAGCGACCCTGTGTCTCCCATAAAGACCTTCGCCGGGTGGAAATTGTATACCAGAAAGCCCGCGAGGCCGCCGGCCATTGCCGCCGGAAGAAGCGCCAGCGTCGTCTTGCCCCACATCCACGCCGTTACGGCGAAGAAGACCATCACCGGAAGCGTCACGCCGGAAGCCAGACCGTCGATGCCGTCTGTGAGGTTGACCGCGTTCACGCAGCCGACGATGACGAACATCGCGAAAACGAGATAGACGATCCAGTTGATCTCAAAGCAGACGTTCCAGAACGGGATATAAAGATCGCAGGTCAAATCCCCGTTCCAGCGCAGCAGCGCCAGATACGCGCCCGCCGCGGCCAGCTGCAAGGCCAGCTTCTGAAGCGCGGTCAGGCCGAGGTTTCGCTTGTATTTAACCTTCATGAAATCATCGAGAAAGCCGATGACGCCGAAGACCAAAGCGAAGGCCAGCACGTAAAGGTGCGTGAGATTTCCGGCCAGCATACTCCGCCAGCCGCCCGCGATCGTGCACAGGCTTGCCGCGGCGATGAACATGATGCCGCCCATTGTCGGCGTTCCGGCCTTCGTGTTGTGCCAGCTGGGGCCAATTTCACGAATGGACTGCCCGGCCTTGAGCGCGCGCAGCACGGGAATGAGCAATTTTCCAAAAACGACGGCCAGCACAAACGCGCAGACGGCCACGATGATTGCTTGCATGAGGGTGTTCCTCCGGTTTCTTTTTCTCTTGGGTACGTGTTATTTTGTTTCGGTGTCTTCCAAAAACAGCTGTAAAGCCTTTTCCATTTTCATGCCGCGGCTGCCCTTGAACAAGATGACGTCGCCTTCCGCGGCCCGCATTTTAAGAAGCCGCGCCAGATCTTCGTGCGTGTCAAAATGCTCCGCGTTTTTGGGAGACATTCCGCCCGTGATCGCGCCCGTCACCGTGCGCACCGAGTGAGCGCCGTAGGTCAGAAGCAGATCTGCCTTCTGCGCCGCCAAGCGGCCAATGCGGTAGTGCTCCGCACTCGAGCGGTTGCCGAGCTCGAGCATATCGCCGAGGACGGCAATGCGGCGGCCGTTTGTCTTGATGCTGGAGAGCACGCCAAGGGCCGCTTCCGTGGACTCGGGGCCCGCGTTGTAGCAGTCTTCAATGATGGTCATGCCGTTTTTCTCGTAAATTTTCTGCCGCATACCGGTGTTGCGGAAGATGGAAAGCTCGTTTTGAATCGTCTCCGGCTTGACGCCGAGAAGAAGCCCCACCGTCGCCGCGGCCAGCGCGTTATAGACCATGTGCCGGCCAAGCGCCGGAACGTAGAGCTCAAACTCGTGCCGCAGGCCGCTGACGTGGAAGCGCACGCCGTCTTCCATCTCGTGAATGCCGCTGGCGACCACGTCGCAGGACGGATTGTCGATGCCGTAATAATACTTTTTGTGAGAGCCGAGCCCGCGCACATTCCACAGCAGCGGCTCGTCGCCGTTGAGAATGCCGACGGTGTTTTTGAAACTTGCCCGCATGATATCGAGCTTTTCGTGCAGGATGCCCTCGCGGCTTCCCAAATACTCAATATGCGTCGTGCCGATGTTGGTGATGACCGCGTAGTCCGGCTGCGCAATTTCGCTTAAGTACGCGATCTCGCCCGGATGGTTCGTGCCCATTTCGGCGACCAGAAGCTCGGTGTTTTCCGGCATGTCCATGATGGTCATGGGAAGACCGATATCGTTGTTGTGGTTGCCTTCGCTTTTGAAAAGCTGAAAATCCCGCGCCAGAACGCCCGCGATCATTTCCTTCGTCGTCGTCTTGCCGACGCTTCCGGTGATGCCGACGACCTTGACGCCGGTTTCTTCGCGGTAGTGCCTGGCGATCGCGCCGTAGGCCTTCAGCGTGTCGGGAACGAGAATGCACGGAAGCTCCTCCGTCTCCCGGCTCACGAGCGCCGCCGCCGCGCCGAGGGTCTTGGCAGACGGGATAAAGTCAAATCCGTCCACCCGCTCGCCGCGCAGCGCCACAAACAGGTCTCCGACCTCAATTTTGCGCGAGTCCGACTCCATGCCGGACACGACGATCGATGCATATTCCGGCGCGACTGTGCCGCCGCACCAACCGGCGATCTGCCGTAAGGTCAATTCTTTCATTTGTCTGCCTCCAAAACCGCCGCGACAACCTCGCGTTCGTCCAGGTGCCGCTTTTCATGTCCGACTTCCTGATAGGTCTCGTGCCCCTTGCCGCACAGAACGATCACATCGTCCTGCTCCGCGTGCGTCATTGCCCATTTGATCGCTTCGACGCGGTTTTCAATGACCACATACGGGTGCGGCCCTTCCTTCATGCCCGCGACGATCGCGTCGATGATCGCCATGGGGTCCTCCGTTCTCGGATTGTCCGAGGTGACGACGCTCAAATCCGCAAGCTCTGCGCCGATTCTTCCCATGATGGGCCGCTTGAAGGGGTCTCGGTCTCCGCCGCAGCCAAAGACCGCGATGACGCGCCCCTTGCAGAAGCCCCGCACGGTCTTGAGCACGTTCTCCAAAGAGTCCGGCGTGTGCGAGTAGTCGATCAGCACCGTATAGGGCTTTCCCGGTGTGGGAACGACCTCGACTCTTCCCTTCACGCCCTCGGCTGTCTCAAGCGCGTCCGCGATTTTGGAAAGCGGGATGCCCAGCGTCAGCCCCGCGCCCACGACGGCCAGCGCGTTATAAACCGTAAAGCCGCCGGGAATGGCAAGGCGAATGTCCGCGCTCTCGTCCTTCGTTTTCGCCGTGAAGGACACGTGGTCGGCGCAAAGCGCAATGTTTTCAGCAAGAAGATCCGCCGTCTTGTCGTTTTCCGCGTACCGAAGAAGGCTGCACGTCGCGTGCGCCATGATTTTCTGCGCGTAGGCGTCGTCCGTGTTCACAACGCCGTGGCGGCACCTTGTAAAGAGCATCGCCTTGGCCTCGCAGTAAGCCTCCATCGTCTTGTGGAAATCGAGGTGGTCTTCTGTCAGGTTCGTGAAGATGCCGGTCTCGAACGAAATTTCATCCGCCCGGTGCAGAACCAGCGCGTGGCTCGATACCTCCATCACGCAGTGCGTGCATCCGGCCTCGACCATTTCGGAAAAGAGCTTCTGAAGCTCGAACGATTCCGGCGTCGTGCGCTCGGTGTGGATGACCGTGTCGCCCACCATATTCTGAATGGTTCCGATCAGGCCGACCTTCGCGCCGAGCGTCTTTTCCAGAACGGTTTTCAGAAGATAGGTGATCGTCGTTTTGCCGTTTGTGCCCGTGACGCCGATCATCGTCATTTTGTCCGCCGGATGGCCGTACCAGTTTGCGCCCAATTGCGCCAGCGCCCTGCGGCAGTCCGGAACCTGCACATACTGCGTCTTCTGCTCAGGCTCGCGCTCGCAGATTACAACGGCCGCGCCCTTTTCCAATGCCTTGGGGATGAACCGGTAGCCGTCGGACGCGAAGCCCGGCACTGCAACGAACGCCTCGCCCGGCTTTGTCTGCCGGGAGTCATAGCTTACGCCCGTGACCTCCAGCGTAGGGTCATAGCAGCCCTCTTTGATTTCGATTCCGCTCAGAAGTTCGGCAAGCTTCATGCGCTTTCCTCCTTTTGATTCTCCTGTGGGAGCCTTTTAGTCAGAGGCTCCGCCGGTAGTAAATTCTACTGTAATTGTAGTCCCTCTGTCAACCATTGTTCCGGGCTCAATGTCCTGATAGGCGACGGTGACGTATTCATCGCGGTGATCGGTGCCCTTGGCCTGCACGTAAAGTCCCGCGTTCTTCGCCAGATACTCCACATCCGCCACGCCGTAGCTGATAAAGTCGGGAACCTCGACCTGCTCGTCGGTCTTGACGGCGTTTCCGAAGTAGAGAATGATCTCGGAATTGCCGGGGACCTCCGCGCCGGGGCTCGGCAGCTGGTCGGTGACGAACTCGCCCTGACCGACCGTGCGGTACGTGATGGACTTTCCGGCGAGAAGCTCTCCCGCCTCGGTTTCCGTCATGCCGATAACGTCGGGAAGGGTGATGTTGACGCCTCTTATATCGTCGGAGGAATAGTCCGGCTCCACGCCGAGATACGGCAGGATATCGAGAAACACGTCCCGGACCGTAGGCGCCGCCATCAGGCCGCCCGAAATATACTGGTTGTGCGGGGTGTAGCTCGTGCCCGCGACATAGTTCGGCGTATCGAGCGCGACGAGCACGACATATTTGGGGTCGTCGATCGGTGCAACGCCGATGAACGAGACGATCTTGTCGTCGACCGGCTTGCCGTTTTCATCGTAGACGTCGATCTTTTCCGACGTGCCGGTCTTGCCGCCCACGCGGTAGCCGGGTGTCTTGGCAGAGCCCGCCGTGCCGTCGGTGACGACGTATTCCATCATTTCGCGCATCGTCGCGGACGTTTCCTCGCTGATGACCTGCCGCAGGACAGTCCGCTCGTTGGACTTCACAACGTTTCCGTCGCTGTCCAGAACCTGACTGACGACATAGGGCTTGAGCAGATACCCGCCGTTGACGATCGCGGCGATCGCGCGGACCTGCTCCATCGGCGTGACGCGGAAGGTCTGGCCGAAGGAGGCGGAAATGAGGTTCGCGACGGAGAATTTGTCCTCGTCCCAGAAAAGGCCCGAGGCCTCGCCCGGAAGATCGACGCCGGTCTTCTCCAGAAATCCAAACGCCTTGAAGTATTCGACGAAGGTTTTTCTCGACATATTGATGCCGATGTGGCCGAAGGCGATGTTGCACGAATGGCCCAGCGCCTCCATTGTCGTCTGCATCCCGTGGCCCGCGGCCTTCCAGCAGGAGACCTCCTGATCGCGGTCATTGAACGTTTCGTGGCCGCCGCAGTAGAACGTGCTGTATTCCGTGACCGCGCCGCAGTCCAGCGCCGCCGCCAGCGTCACGAGCTTGAACGTCGAGCCCGGCTCATAGCCGTCGGACACGCAGCGGTTTCGCCACTGCCGGAGCCGTTCTGTGCCGACCGCGGCGTTATATTCGCTGATGGCCTGCTTGTAGGCCTCGGAGTCCTTGTCGAGAAGCATCGCGTCCTGATACTGCTCTTCCAATTGCGCGGCCAGCTCCTCGTCGTAGATCTCCTGATAGTTGTTCGGGTCGAAGCTTCCGAGATTCGCCATCGCGAGAATCTGCCCGGAGTTGACATCCATCACGATGCCGAACGCGCCGTTCAGGATGTCGTATTTGTCGATCGCCGTCTCGAGGTTCTTCTCTAAATAGTGCTGCACCGTCTCGTCGATGGTGGTCACGAGGCTGTCTCCGTCGGAGGCGTCGTAGTATTTTTCGTAAGTATAGAGCATTTCCGAGCCGTAGTTGCCCTTCGTCGTGACGACCTTTCCGGCTGTGCCCTGTAAGTAGGAGTCGTAAAACGCCTCGAGACCCTCAGAGCCGACGTTATCGGTCGACACGAAGCCCATGACCTGCGCGGCAAGCGAGGAATAGGGGTAATACCGCTGCGCGTCGGTCTCGAGATATACGCCCTTGATGCTGTTTTCCGAGACGAACGCACGCACCTCGTCGGCAAGCTCCTCCGGGACCTTCCGGCGGATGACCTTGTAGCGGTAGGTCTTGTCTTCGGCCTGCTTGTAGACGAAGTCCGTTTCCACGCCGAGAATTTCCGATAAGCCTCTTGCGATGTGATCGAGCAGATTGCTGTTTTCGGGCTTTGCCATCTCCTGCGCGATTTCGTTCGGGTCAATGAAGACGGTCTCGACCGTTTTGGAGGAGGCCAGAACGTTCATGTTCCGGTCGAAGATCTGCCCGCGCGAGGCGGACAGACTCGTATAGCGCGTCTGGTTGTCGATCGCCTGCGCCTCATAGTAGTCGTGGTCACGGATCATGAGGTTGTAGAGCGTCACGATCAGCGGAATGAAGACGACCACGCCGAAAAGCGCCATCAGAACCAGCGTCCGTCTGAGAATCGTCCGGTTGGCCCGCTGCGACTGCTCGGCGCCGGAGAGCTTCGGTTCGTGTTTTCTTCGGTTCAGGGGGATAATTTTGCGTGCCATGGCCCTGCCTTTCTGTAAAGAAAGGGACGGTTTACAATCCCTTGGAAACCGCCCCTGCAAAAACTCTATGTGTCCCGCAAGGGAGCTTCAAACAAGCCCACCCTACTCTATGCCGCCGCGGGATGCAGATATGCAATCAGTTCAGAGATACTCTGTTCGATCGCGCCGATGATTTCGCCGACGATGCTGGTCTTCTCCGTCCGGTAGATCTCGGCCTGATCGGTTCCGGTGAGATTGACGTAGACGATCTGCTCCTGCGCGGGTTTGCGAAGGCCGAGCTCCTCGGCTCTTGCCTCGATGGCGGGCAGATCGATCTTTCCTTCATAGCGGCTCTGGAGCAGCAGCTGCTCGGCCTGTAAGCTCTTGAGCTGGTTTTCCAGCCGGCTCACGCGGCTCGACGCCTCAAACAGCTGCACATAGCCGAAGATCACGAGGATCATCATGCACGCGCAGGCCGCCACGCCGAAAATGGTAAACGGCGCCACAGCGGTCTTTGCATGGACGCGTCTAGACTTCTGCGGCTGCTCCTGCGGAAGCTCGTGCCGCTCGGGCTCGCGTACCGGCTGGCGGACAACGTTGGAGGAATACACGTCATAGGCTGCCGCGCCGTTTGTGCTGTAATAGGGTTCTCGATCAGCAGCCATGCTTTTTGTACTCCTTCCGTAAAATTCGCTATAGCTTTACCGCCACGCGAAGCTTCGCGCTTCTGGCGCGGGGATTTTCCCGCACCTCTTCCATTGTGGCGATGATGGGTTTTTTCGTTAAGACCTGTACCTTCGGAGTTCTGCCGCAGACGCAGACCGGGAAGCTCGGCGGGCACGTGCAGCCCTTGGCCGCTTCCGCCATCGCGTTTTTGACGATGCGGTCTTCTAACGAGTGGAACGTGATGACGCAGAGCCTGCCGCCGGGGTTCAGATGGTCGATGGAAGCGCGCATCATGCGGCTGACCGCGCCGAGCTCATCGTTGACGGCGATGCGGATGGCCTGAAAGCTCCGCTTGGCCGGGTGCTGCTTTTCCCGAAGCGCCCGCTCGGGCATCGCGGACTTGATGATGTCCACAAGCTCCAGCGTCGTCTCGATCGGACGGTCAGACCGGACGCGCTCGATGGCGGCGGCGATCTGCGGGGCGTAGCGCTCCTCGCCGTATTCATATAAAATCCTTCGCAGCTCGTCTTTGGGATAGTTGTTGACGATGTCGTAGGCGGTGAGAGAGCTGCCTCTGTCCATGCGCATGTCCAAGGGCGCGTCCGCCATATACGAAAAGCCGCGCGAGCCGTCATCGAGCTGCGGGGAAGAAACGCCCAGATCAAAGAGCATCCCGTCGATCTTGTCAAGATTCAGGCTGTCTAAAATCAGGGCAATGTTTTCAAAATTATCGTGGACCAGCGTCACCTTCCGCGCGTGGCGGCTCAGGCGTTTTTTGGCCGCCTCCAGCGCAACCTCGTCGCGGTCGACGCCGATGAGACGGCCCGTGGTCAAATGGCGGCAGATCTCCAGCGAGTGCCCGCCGCCGCCTAACGTTCCGTCGAGATAAATGCCGTTCGGCCGGATGTTGAGTGCGTCGATGCACTCCCAAAGCAATACCGATTTATGCGAAAACTCCATCAGAAGCCCAATTCCTCCATCACTTGCGCCAGATTCTCCGGCGTCAGGGTCTCCATCTCCAGCTTGTCGTAGGCCTCTGCGTCCCAGATCTCCGCGTGACCGCCCTGGCCGATGAAGGTGACCTCCTGACGGATCCCGGCGTACTGCCGAAGCTCGGTGGGGATGAGGAACCTTCCCTGCTTGTCGGGCTCGCACTTGGCGGCGTTTGCAAACAGAAACCGCATTTTCCGCGCCTGCGAGATCGGCAGCGCGTTATATTTATCCAGGATCGCCTGCCAGCCGGCTTCCGTGTAGACGGACAGACAGTGATCGAGGCCCAAAGTCACATAGAAAGCCTCGCCGAGCTCGTCGCGCAGCTTCGAGGGAACGAACAGACGGCCCTTGGGGTCGACCGTGTGCTTGTATTTTCCGTACATTCCCTCTCACCTCGCTCCATTTTCATCTTTTCTGCTCCACTTGGCTCCACTTCACTTATATAATAAGGGTCGTTAACATAAAATGCAACCCCTTTTTTCAAAATCGCGCGGAGAAAATTGTTACAAAATTTAACCCCTTTTCGGCATTTTCGCAATTTTTGAACGTTTGTTTTAATTTAATGATTCCAGCGCCAGTTCCCCTTCCCGCACGAAAAGGCGCAGCTTTCCCGGCGCGTCGTGCGACAGGACAAACTCCGACAGCGGCGATACCGCCTGCTCCTGCAAAAGATGGCGGATGGCCCGCGCACCGGCGGGATCTAGAAGCGCCTTTTCCGCGACCGTTTCCGCGGCGTCCGGTGAAACAGTGAGCGAAGCGCCAAGCCCCGCCGCCCGCGTGACGAGCCGGTCCAGCTCGCTTCGCGCGATTTGCGTCAGCTCCGGAAGACCAAGGCGCGAAAAGCACGCGACGGCATCGAGTCTTCCGAGAAATTCGGGGCTGAACACCTGCCGCAGGGCAAGCCCCACGCGCTCGTGCCCCGTCTGCGTGACAAAGCCGAGCCCGTTTTTCACGTCCGCGCCGCTTCCGGCGTTCGAGGTCATGACGACGATGGCGTTTTTGAAGCTCACGGTTCTTCCCATCGAGTCTGTCAGAATGCCGTCGTCCATGACCTGCAAAAGAAGATTCCGCACGTCGCGGTGCGCCTTTTCAATTTCGTCGAGCAGCACCACGCAGTACGGCCGCCTTCTGACCTTTTCCGTCAGCGCACCCGCCTCATCATGGCCGACATAGCCCGGCGGCGCTCCAATGAGCCGCGTGACAGAGCCGGGCTCCATATACTCCGACATGTCCACGCGCACAAGGGCCTGTTCGCTGCCGTAAACAAACGCGCCCAGCGCCTTGCACAGCTCCGTCTTCCCCACGCCGGACGGCCCCGCGAACAAAAGCGACGCGACCGGCCTTCGCTCGTCCGCCATGCCGCTTCTTCCCCGCCGCACGGCTTTGCACACCGCGGAAACCGCTTCCGCTTGTCCCACCACGCGCGTTGAAAGCGCTTCTTCCAGACCGAGAAGCCGCTCCCTTTCCGGCTGGCTGAGCGTGCCGACGGGGATGCCCGTCCGCTGGCAGACGACTCTGCAAACGTCCTCCCGCGAGACGAAAAGCGTCTTCTGCGCCCGGTTCGACGCCGCCTGTCTGCGAAGAAGCTCCTGCAAGCGGTCTCTGAGCGCTGCGGCCTTCTCATACGCGCCTTCTCTGACGGCCTGTTCGAGCTCCTGCGAAAGCGCCCGCTTTTTTCCCTCGAGCGCTCCCGACTCTGTCCCGCCGGAGAGCCAGACAGAAGATGCCGCCTCGTCGACCAGATCGATCGCCTTGTCCGGCAGAAACCGGTCGGACAGATACCGGCAGGAGAGCTCAATGGCCGCGTCGAGCGCTTCGTCTGCAATGCGGATGCCGTGGTGCTGCTCAAGTCCCGGCCGAAGCCCGCGCAGAATGCCTGCCGTTTGCAGCTTCGTCGGCTCCTTGACGATCACCTGCCGGAACCGCCGCTCCAGCGCCGCGTCCTTTTCAATGAATTTGCGGTATTCCTCCAGCGTCGTCGCGCCGATGATCTGCACCTCGCCGCGGCCCAATGCGGGCTTGAGAAGATTCGCCGCGTCGATGGCTCCTTCCGCGCTTCCGGCTCCAACGATCGTGTGCATTTCGTCGACAAACAGGATGAGGTTCCCTGCCCGGCGGATTTCGGCGAGAATGTCCCGGATGCGCTCTTCAAATTCGCCGCGGTATTTGGTTCCCGCGAGAACGCTCGCCATGTCCAGCCGGTAGAGCTTCTTCCCCGCCAGCCCCTGCGGCACCTGTCCGGACGCGATTTTCTGCGCCAGCGCCTCGGCGATGGCCGTTTTTCCGACGCCGGGCTCGCCGATGAGCGCGGGATTGTTTTTATTTTTTCGGCAGAGGATCTGCTCCACCTCGCGCAATTCCTGTTCCCGCCCGATGACGGGCTCCATCCGCGACGCCTTTTCCACCATGTTCTCGCAATACTGCTCCAAAAGTCTCACGCTTGTCTGCCTCCCCTGCGCCAGGATTCTCTGCGGCGCACCGCTTGTGATGGCCGCGTAGGTCTCGGTAAAAATAAAATCGGGCTCGGCCCCGCTTTCTCTGAGAAGCCTGCACGCCGTTGCGCCCTCGTCCCGCGCAAGAGCCAGCAGCAGATGCTCCGGCCGCACCTCGCGCGAATGAAGCCGCTTTGCCTCTATCCCCGCCTGCCGGACAGCGCGTCCCGCCCGCAGGGACAGTCCCTGCGGCAAAAACAGCGTCCGGCTTCCAAGTCCCGCGCCCGCCAACACCATCGGCCGCAGGCACGTGTCCTCGAGCCCCACCGCGCGAAGCACGCGCCCCGCCGGCCCCGGCTCCATGGAAAGCGCCAGAAGAAGGTGCTCGGTGCCGACGTAGCTATGCCCCAGATCTCTGGCCGAAACGCCCGCCTGCACGATGAGCGCACGCGTCCTTCCAGATAATTCCTGCTTTTTCAAGCCTCCACGTCCTTTCTGCTGGAAGTTTCGCCCGCACGCCCGGCATTTATACCGCAAGAAAATATTTCCGCTGCTTTTTTAGAATAATCGTTGCATTTTCTGAAAAATGTGTTATGATGGGACTGCATAAAAAAATGGAGGTGCAATACTATGGCATATGTTATTGGCGACAATTGTGTCAACTGCGGTACCTGCGCTGACGCATGTCCCCTCGGCATCATTTCTGAAGGCGATGGCAAGTACGTCATCGACGCCGATCAGTGCGTGGAATGCGGTACCTGCGCAGCAGAGTGCCCGAACGACGCGATCACTGCGGAATAATCGCAAACAACAAAACGCCCGTGCTTTGCACGGGCGTTTTGTTGTTTGCCCGGAAAGAGCGGGGGCTCTTTCCGGAGGGGATTGCGCTCCGCACCGCGCATTTTTGCCCGCCTTTGGCGGGCAAAAATACACTCTCTCCGCGATAGGTATGTTTCCGGTCGGCAGAGCCGCCGGATAACATGATTTTGATTTTATTTCGCGTCTGCGGACGCGAAACTCTGCCGAGGGCTTGGTGCAAGCAAAGATTTAGGGTTGTGCTTTTTTATTTTACATTGTATGATAGGGTTGGTTTTTTGGAGGGCTGGTATGGTTGAGGTGATTGCGGGGCGGTTTGGGATGCGGATTTCGGCGGCGCAGTTTTCTTTGAGTACGGACTCGATGGCGCTGGCGGATTTTGCGCGGCCGAAGAAGGGGGCGCGGGTGTGCGACCTCGGGTGCGGGTGCGGCGCGTTGGGGCTTTTGCTTCTGGCGCGGGACGATTCGCTTTTTTTGACCGGCGTGGAAATTCAGCCGGAGGCTTCGCTTCTGGCGGCGCAGAACGCGCTGGATAACGGCCTTTCGCAGATGACCGTTCTGAACCGTGACCTGCGCGAATACCGCGATTTTCTTCCGGCCAACGGCTTTGACGCGGTTTTGTCGAACCCGCCCTACTATCCCGTATCCTCCGGCGCGGTGTGCGAAACACAGTCGCTGGCGATCGCGAGAAGCGAGGTCTGCTGCGATTTATCTGACCTCTGCCGGGCAGCTTCGTGGTGCCTTCGCTTCGGCGGAAGCTTTTTCCTTGTGCACAAGCCCGAGCGGCTGGCGGACGTTTTCGTCTCGCTGCGGGAAAACGGGCTCGAACCCAAGCGTCTTCAGCTCGTGCGGCACCGGCCGTCTTCGAAGCCGTCTCTGGTTTTGATCGAAGCGAGGCTCGGCGCGAAGCCGGGACTTACCTTTGAACGAGACCTTCTTCTTTATACCGAAACGGGCGAAAAGACGCCCGACTATCTGAGAATTTACCACGAGGGGTGACACATATGGCTGGAATGCTCTATCTTGTCCCGACGCCGATCGGGAATCTGTCCGATATTTCCGTGCGCTGCCGCAAAACACTCGAGGCCGCCGACTTCATCGCCGCCGAGGACACGCGCGTGACGCTGAAACTGCTCAACTACCTCGAGATCAAAAAGCCGCTCGTGAGCTATTACGAGCACAACAAATTGGAAAGCGGCCCGAAGATCGTCAGCCGCATCCAAAACGGTGAAACGTGCGTCCTCGTCTCCGACGCGGGCTCCCCTGCCATCTCCGACCCCGGTGAAGATCTCGTGCGTCTCTGCGCGGAATCCAGCATCACCGTCTGCGCCATCCCCGGCCCCTGCGCGGTCATTACGGCGCTGTCCATCTCGGGTCTTCCCACGGGCAGGTTCTGCTTCGAGGGTTTTTTGTCCATCAACAAAAAAAGCCGCCAGGAGCATCTGGCAGGACTCAAAAACGAGCGCCGGACGATGATCTTCTACGAAGCGCCGCACAAGCTGCTCGCGACCCTGAAGGACTTGGCCGCCGCGTTTGGAGAAGACCGCCGCGTGAGCCTCTGCCGGGAGCTGACGAAGCTGCACGAGGAGGTCGTGCGCACGACGCTCGGCGAGGCCGTGCAGAAGTACACCGAAAACGCGCCGCGCGGGGAATTTGTCGTCGTGGTCGAGGGCGCGAAAGAGGTTCTGGACGAGGCCATCACCTTAGAGGCCGGGGCCGCGCTGGTCCGCGCGGAGGTAGAGAAGGGGTTATCGAAAAAGGACGCCGTCAAGCTGATTGCTAAGCAGACCGGCCTTCCCAAAAACGCCCTTTACGAAGCGGCTTTGCAGGATGAATAAACGAAACGCAGGTACGGCTTTCCGCACCTGCGTTTTTTAGGGTGTATTCTTCCAACTCCCAACGCACCCGGACAGCGGGTCTTTTCACGCTGCGCCGCGCCATTTTTCC
>CAKUJL010000007.1 GCA_934661715.1 uncultured Oscillospiraceae bacterium
ATCCCGTACTTGTCCTTATCAACGCAAAATATTCAGATACGGCTCTATCTTAGCCACTTCTGCCGGATTTGTCAAGGGCAAACCGGATTTCTGATCGGTTTTTCGGCGGTTTTCCGCGTTTGTGGGACTTGATTTTTGAAACGCAATCGGGTAGAATACGTCTCGCGGCGCACCTGCTCCGGCCAGGCTGCGCGGCAAACCACATAACAGACAGTTCGTAACCATCCTGTCTCTAAACAAAACTAGGGATCGCTGTAGGCATAACATGCCTGCGGCAGGATGGGCGCTTTTCGCGTCCATTTTTTGTCCCCAAAGAAAGGGAAAATTTCTATGAAAAACTACACCACACGCCAGATCGCACTCAACGGCCTCGTCGCGGGGCTCTATGCCGCCGTCACGATCTTAACGGCCTCGTTCGCCTACGGAAACATTCAGTTCCGGATCGCGGAAGCCCTCTGCCCGCTCGTCGCCATCGAGCCGTCTCTTACCATCGGCCTGACGCTCGGCTGTCTGATCGCGAACCTGTTTTCAACCGTCTCCGCGCTCGATATTGTAGTCGGCACGGCGGCGACGCTTCTTGGCTGCTTGCTGACCCGGTACGTCAGAAAAACGTGGCTTTTGCCGCTGCCGACGATTCTGTGCAATATGTTCCTGGTCGGCGCGATGCTCTCGGCTGTCCTCATGCCCGCGGCTGAATTTTTCAAGGGTCTTGCCGTTTTCGGCCTCGAGGTCGGCGCGGGAGAAGCGGTCGTTTTGTATCTGCTCGGCGTGCCGCTGTACCGGTTTATCCGCAAAACGGCGCTGATTGACCGGTTGTTGGGCCGCGCGTGATTGCAAAAGGTTTGAAACTATGATAAGATAAAAGGACGCAGGCACATGGTCTGCAAGTCTTTTCAAGGAGGCTTCGCCTTTGTTTTATCTGGCTCTTACGCTGTTTGCCGCCGCGATCGCCGCGGTCGATCAGCTGACAAAAATGTTGGCTTCCAAGTATCTTGTGGGAAACACGCTCGTGCTCATTCCGGGCTGGCTTCAGCTGCACTACATCACAAATGACGGCATGGCGCTGTCGCTGTTTCGCGGGGCGCGGTGGATGTTCATCGTGCTGACGGCGGTGTATCTGGGGCTGGTGATCTACGCCGTCGCCAAAAAGCTTATCTACAAAAAGCCCGAGCTCTGGTGTCTGGCCGCGATCACGGGCGGCGCGATCGGCAATCTCATCGACCGCGTGCAGACCGGTCTTGTCGTCGACATGATCGGCGTTCCCTGGTTCTCCACGTTCAACGTCGCGGACATTTTCATCACCTTCGGCGCGATCATCCTTGTTATCTACATTCTCACAAAGGACAAGGAATTTTTAGAGGACAAGCCCAAAAAGAAGGAGCAGCCCGATGACACTGACGCTGGATAAATCGGGCGAACGGCTCGATGCGGCGATCGCCCGTCTTGCGCCGGAAGTGAGCCGGAGTCAGGCGCAGCGGCTTCTGGAGCAGGGGCTTGTCACGGTGAACGGGAAGCCCGCGAAGAAAAACGACCGTCTCCCCGCCGGAACGATGCTGGAGATCGTTTTGCCGGAGGCGCAGGAAACCAGTCTCGCCGCGCAGGATATCCCACTCGATATCCGCTATGAAGACGAAGACGTCATCGTCATCAACAAGCCCAAGGGCCTCGTCGTCCATCCCGCGCCGGGTCACGCGGACGGCACGGTCGTCAATGCCCTTCTGCACCACTGCGGCGATTCTCTTTCCGGCATCGGCGGGGAAAAGCGGCCCGGCATCGTCCACCGCATCGACAAGGACACGTCGGGGCTTCTGATCGCGGCAAAAAACGATTTTGCCCACGCGCACCTTTCCGCGCAATTAAAAGACCACACGCTGGCAAGAACGTATGAGTGCATCGTCTGCGGCAATCTCAAAGAGGATTCCGGCACCATCGACGCGCCCATCGGAAGACATCCGACCGACCGCAAAAAAATGGCCGTGACGGAAAAAAACAGCCGGAACGCCGTCACGCACTGGGAGGTCATCGCGCGGTACCGCGGCTATACGCACATCCGCTGTAAGCTGGAGACTGGCCGGACGCACCAGATCCGCGTCCACCTCGCCTGGCGCAGCCACCCAATCGTGGGCGACATGATCTACGGGCATAAAAAGCCGGAGCTGGGGTTAGATACGCAGTGCCTGCACGCAAGGGCGCTGGATTTCATCCACCCAAGAACCGGCGAGCGCGTGCACGTGGAGTGCGAGCTTCCAGACTATTTCCAGCAGACGCTCTCTAAATTAGAGCCGTTATAAACGCCAAAGCGCTTCCGTATCATACGGAAGCGCTTTTTATCATCGTCTTTTTCATCACGCGCTGCTCCTGCATGACCCATCCGATCTCGGCAAACAGCGCGAGCAGAAGGATCACCGCCGGCAGCACGCCGCCGTCCAGCTTTTCCATGACATACGCAAAAACCGACAGCGTCAGAAACATGGAGCAGCCCAGAATGATGAAATTTCTCCCATGCCAGCGGTTCCATTCCGCGACGCTCGTCAGCTCCTCTTCCCGCGGCGGCTTCTCGCCTGTGTTGATCGTCACCGGTTTTTTTGCCCGGTACTGCCGGATGCCAAGTAGGACAAAACCAAAGCAAACCAGAAATGAAATTGTCAAATAAACGATCGTACCAGCCATATCGATCCTCCTGATTCAAAAATTGCAGATGCCGCTTACAGACGTGCGCACTTGTCCATCAGCTTCTGATAGACGACGCGTATTTCGGGCTCTCTTGTATTGGGTAGGACATCGGAAAGCGCGAACCAGCGCACAGCGCTGTTTTCATCCGGCTTTTCGCGGAGCGTTTGATCTTCATCCGCCTGTAAAAGATACGTCACGTTCAGATGCAGGTGCGCAGAGACGTATTTTCCGCGCTTGACATGCCCCGCCACGCCGAGAATTTCCACGGAGAAAATGTCATCCAGGACGGGCACGGCCTGCACGCCGGATTCCTCGTTGGCCTCTTTCAGCGCCACGGCGAGTAAATCCTCCATCCCGTCGGCGTGCCCGCCGAGCCAGGCCCAGGAGTCGTAGATGTTGTGGTACGCCATCAGGACCTTTGTCCGCGCGGGGTTCACGATCCAGCACGACGCGGTCAGGTGCGCCATCTCGTTTTCGCGCGTGAAAAGATCGGAAAAGGTATCGGCGTATTGCAGAATCAGCCGCCGATCCGACGCCTCCTGTTCGTTAAACGGCACAAAGCCGCGCAGCTGCTCAAAAATCGTCATGTAAACCTCCAAAAAGACAGGGTATTTCTCTTTCTCCGCAAAATAGAAGCCGCTCTTATCCGAACAGCAGCTGCAAAATTGCGGGCATTGTCACCATCGACAAAAGCGTCGAGAGCATCACGCCGGAGGACGCCAGCTCGTGGTTGCCGCCGTAGAGATAGGCGATGTTCGTCGCGTTTGTGGCCGAGGGAATGCACAGAACCGTAATGAGAACGCCGAACAGCAGCTCGTCGCGCACAATTCCCCGCAGCAGGAAAAACGCCGCAACGGGCAAAGCGACGAGCTTGATGGCGTACATCGCGTAGAGCTTTCCGTTCGTAAACACGTTTTTGAGCGGCATCAGCGCCAGTGCGCTTCCGGTGATGAGCATAATAAGAGGCGACGTCGTCTGCCCGATATAAGAGCACATGGAAGAAAAAATCTCCGGAAGCTGCAAGCCCGTCAGATAAATGATGTAGGAGGTGAGCGACGCGATGAGGCAGTGGTTTTTGAGAATGTCCCAGTGCCAGTAGAATTTTCCGTGCCCGCTTACCAGATGGATGCCGTAGCTCCACATGAGAAGCTGCGAGCACAAAACGACCACCGTCACATAAAACGACGCGTCCATGCCGAACAGCGACTGCACCACGGGATAGCCGATGTAGCTGATGTTGCAGTAGCTGAACAAAAAGCGCATGAGCCCGCGGTCGTTTTCCTGCACCTTCAGAACGCGCATCACGAGCCTGGATATGGCCATGCACGAAAACAAGAGCGCAAAGCTGACACCGGTCAGGATGAGCACCTGCCGGTTCGACATCAGCCGCTCCTTTCCCAGAACCGAGCTCAGGGCCAGCATCGGGTTCGTGAGCATGACGACAAGGCGGGAGATGGTTCGGTTTCCCGCGTCGTCGAGCCAGCCGCGCTTGCCGCAGACAAAGCCCGCCGCCATTGCGAAAAACAAAACGAGCATTCTTTCGATCAGTGCCGGAACATTCATCATACCGCTTTCCCAGACGCCGCCGCACCCGCGAAAACCGGATGCAGCGGCTTTTCCTCTCTTCTTTTTCTCTTTCTCTTGGCAAAAACCGCTTCTAGCCGAAGCAGTAGGGGCACGGCGTATAGCCGTTGGCTTCGGCAAGCTTTCTGCTGTAGGCCCAGAAGCTCGACTGCGCGAAATGGTCGCAGCCGTACTTGTGGTACTGACCCGTGCCGTCGTTCTCCACGAACACCACGTAGGCGTCCATGAATTTCGATTTGGTCAGAAACAGCTTATTCGAGTTTGCAAGCTCCTCATTCGTCTGCGTTAGCGTCTGCACGGACTGCTCGAGCGCTTCGTTTTCCTTTTCGAGTGCGTCCTTTTCCTCCGTCACACGCGCAAGCTCTGCCTGCTGGGTGGTCATGTCATACTGCGTCTGGCTGACGGTGCTCTGGGCGGTCGAAAAATTCTTTTGCAGCTCTTCAATCGTCTTCGTCTGCCCGGTGAGCTGGTCCTTCGCGTCCGCAAGCTCCTGCTGCGCTGTCTCCAGTGACTGCTCAAGGACGGTCAGATGCTGCTCGCGCTCTTCCAGATCAGACTCCCGCAGGCGAAGCGACACCCGCTGCGAGGCGCTGTTGGCGATCAGATAGATGCTTAGAGCCAGGCTCAGGGCCGTAAAGACGCAGAGGATGGCAATGACGACGCCGTGCCCGGAATGCTTTTTCTGCGGGGCAGGCGCACTTGCACTCTGCGGGGCCGGACGCGGCTTCGGCGGATGGACGACGGGCTTTTGCATTTTGCCGTGCAGCTGCGGCGCGGGCTTTCGCTCGGTGTGTGCGCCGGGATTGAGCGCACAGTCCTTGCAGAACAGCTCCCCGTCCGGAATTTCACAGCCGCATTTGATACAGGTGTTCATAAAAAGGCCTCTCTTTCAGTTGCTCAGTGCGCTGCTGTTTTCGCCTTTCGTCCCTGCCGGTAGGTCAGCTGGACGACGAACAGCGAAAACGCGCCGAAAAGGAAAAAGACGATATAAGCCGGCGCATAGCTTCCGGTGAGATCTGCAAACGCGCCGGGCATGAACGAAAAGACCAGTGCGCCGATGGCGTAGCACAGCTGAAAGCGCTGCACGGCGCTGTCCAACTTATCGGGCTCGGTAAAATCCGCGGCCCAGACGCTCAGACCCACCGTGCACAGCGGCACGCCGACGCCAAACAAAATCGCCGCCGCCAGCATCACTGCCACGCCTCCAAATTCCGCGAGAATGCAGCACGCGAGTCCTGCAAGCAGGCACGCGCCGAAGATCTGATTGCTTAAAATCGAGCCGAGCTTATCGCACGCCGCGCCGTAGAAAAATTTCCCGAGCATCAGCGCAAGACCGAAAATCGACACGGCAAACGCCGCCTGCGTTCCGGAAAAGCCCGAGGACGTAAAGAGAATCATCATATGCGCAAAGCCGGGCCCCGCGATCGCGCCGAGGAGCACCACGCTTCCGTAAAGGAGCATCCAGCGAAGACGCGTGGGGCGGATATCCGACGTGCTCTGCGCCTTCTGCGCGGTTTCCTGCCGCATGCCGAAGGGGGCAATGCCGCAGCTCTCCGGGCTTTCGCGCACGAGCAGGAACACGAGCGCCGCCGTCAGCACGGACAGGCCGCCCTCAAAGAAAAAACACGCGCGAAGGCTGTACTGCTCGATGATGCGCGAGAGGATCGGTGAAAACACGACGGCAGAAACGCCCGTTCCGGCCGCGCAGATGCCGATGGCCATGCCCCGGCGGGAGCGGAACCAGCGCGTCATGAGAATCGTCGTCGGGATCATCGAGCCCAGCCCGTGACACGCGCCCGCAATCGCACCGGCGAGATAATAGGCCGCCAGCGACTTTGCAAGCGCAAACATCGCGAACGACACCGCTCCCAGCCCGACCGCCACGGTAAGTCCCCAGCGGTAGCCGGTCTTCCGGAAAAAGAGCGGGGCAAGGGAGATGAACACCAGATACACGACCGAACGGACCGTCGTGATCATGGACGTCTGCGTGTTGGTAAAGCCGTTCTGCGAGAGGATATACGGCTGCGTGACGGAAAAGACATTGATGCACAGCCCACCGCAGACCAGCAGCATCAGCGTACAGCCGAGGCACACCGCCCAAGCCCGGTGAAAGCGTTTCATGTCGCGTCCTCCTGTTTTGTGAGTTTGTGATTTCGGGCGCTCAGCGGCAGCCGGCCCCGGTTTTTGTGCACAGCCGGTAGGTCGACTGCACGACCAGAAGCGAGAATGCGCCGAAGAAAAGCAGCACCGCAAACGCCGGCGCATAGCTTCCCGTCAGATCGGCGATCGCGCCGGGCATGAACGAAAAGGCCAGTGTGCCGATGGCGTACCACAGCTGAAAGCGCTGCACGCGGCGGGAGATCAGCTCAGGCGGGGAAAAGTCCGTCGCCCAGATGCTCAGGCCAACCGTGTTGAGCGGCACGCCCACGCCGTATAAAATGGCCGACAGGTACATAAGCGCCGGGCTCTTGAGAAATACCAGCACGCACCCGGAAATGCCGAGCAGAAGCGCCCCGCCGAAAATCCAGTTGGTTCTGGGAGCGCCGAGTCCGTCGCACACAGCGCCATACGCGCACTTTCCAGCCATGAGCATAAAGCCGAAGATCGAGACCGCACGCGCAGCCGCCGCGCCGGAAAAGCCCGCGGTCGTAAAATTGATCATCATATGCGAAAAGCCAGGGCCCGCGATCGCACCGAGAAACGCCATCGAAATGTAAAGCATCACCCAGCGAACGGGGCTGGGGTGAATGTCGTGAAGCGCTCTTAGCTGCGGAGACTCCGGAACCGCCGTCCCATAGGGCTCGCTGCCGCAGCTCTGCGGGTCTGCGCGGACAAGAAGAAACACAAGGGCCGCCGCGGCAAGGCAGAACACAGCCTCAAAGGAGTAGCAGGTCTTGAGCGAATATTTTTCGATCAGCATCGTCAAAACCGGCGAAAAGGCCACGGTCGCAAGTCCTGTCCCCGCCGAGCACAGGCCGACCGCCATCGCCCGGTGCGACCGGAACCAGCGCATCATCAGAATCGTCGCCGGGACCATCGAGCCGAAGCCGTAGGACAGTCCCGCGATCGCGCCCGCCAGATAGTACCCGCCGAGCGTCCTCGCCGCGGCAAACAGCGCAAACGACGCCGCGCCCAGCACCGCCGACAACGTCATGCCCAGCCGGTAGCCGATTTTCTTATAGTAGAAGGTGGTCAGGAACATCCCCAACAGGTACGTCACCGAACGAACCGAGGTGATCATCGAGGTCTGCGTGTTGGTAAAGCCGTTCTGCGCAAGGATAAACGGCTGCGTGACGGAAAATGCGTTGATGCAAAGTCCGCCGCTGACCAGCAGCATCAGCGTACAGCCGAGGCAAACGGCCCAGGCCCGGTGCAAGCTTTTCATAACGCGCCCTCCTGTGGTTAACGGTATTTTAACAGGTTCACCGATAGTATATCCAAAATGGGATGGTTTGTAAATGACTGTAGAAAAAAAGAACAAGACAGGCATGTTGTATCCTACAACATGCCCGCCCTGCGCGGTCAGTTTGTGTTATCCCGCAGATGCTTCCGGAAGAAGGTGATCTGGAACGGAATGCAGATGAAAAACGTGAGAAGGTCGGACGCCGGCTGCGTCGCCTGCACGCCGGGAAGGCCAACCAGCCGCGGCAGCAGGAAAATGAGCGGCAGATAGCAGATACCCTGCCGCAGCGACGCCAGCACCGTCGCCGGGACCTTGTAGCCCAGACACTGATAGAGCTGGTTGACGAACGTCGAGTATGACATGAACGGCATGACCGCGCACGCATAAAGTAGCGCTGTTCGTCCGATGGAAACGACCTGCTCGTCCGCGCGGAACCAGCCCATGATGGGTGCGGCGAAGACGGCGATGATGCAGCCTGCGAAAATGCACACGACCGTTCCGAGCTTTGTTGCGAACGTGAAGGCTTCTCTCGTGCGCTTGCGGTCTCCCGCGCCGTAATTATAGCCCGCGACGGGCTGGAAGCCCTGTCCGATGCCGATGATGATGCTGCGCACAAGAAGATAGATTTTGTTGGAGATCGTCAGCGCCGCGACGGCAGCGTCCCCGTAGACGCCCGCCTGCAAATTGAGAAGCGCGGAGGCAAGACTCGCCATGCCCTGCCGGGCAATGGTCGGGAAGCCGACGGCGATGATCTGGCCGTAATCGCGCAGACGATGGCTGATATCGCGCGGACGAAGGCTCACGATGCTCTTGCCCTTCGCAAATGCAGCGGCCAGAATAACAAAGCTCACGCACTGGCTCGCGACCGTCGCAATGGCCGCGCCGGCCGTGCCGAGACCGAAGGTGAAAATGAGCAGCGGGTCGAGCGCGATGTTGAGAAGCCCGCCCGAGCAAAGACCGATCATGGAATAGGTCGCCGCGCCCTCCGAGCGCAGAATGCAGTTGAGTGCAAACGAGCAGCACATGATGGGTGCGCCCATTAAAATAATTCTGCCGTAGGCCTTCGCGTGCGGGAGCATCGTTTCCGTTGCTCCAAGCGCCCGCATCAAAGGCTCGAGGAACAGAAGACCGAAGATGAGCATCAGGACGCCCCCGACAAACTCGGCAAAAAAGCCGCTCGAGGCATAGCCGTTTGCCTCCCGGTCGCGCTTTTCGCCGAGGCGGAGGCTAATCAGGCTGCTTGCGCCCATCGCTACGCCGAAGCCGTAGGCCTGAATGATCGATTGCAGCGAAAAAACCACGCCGACCGCGGCAGACGCGCTCGTGGAGATCTGCGAGACGAAGTAGGTGTCGGCGGTATTGTAGATGATGGAAATGAGCTGGCTTGCCACGGTCGGCGCGGCCAGCGATAAAATGAGCTTCGGCATCGGCGTGTGGAGCATCCGATGGTGCTGCTCTTCGCTGGAGATCGGGGTTTTCACGTGGTACTCGTGCAACTGGGTCCCTCCGTTCTTTCGAGAAAATTCGCACCGTTTGGCGCAAAAAACCGGAAGCAGGCCAAATTACATGCTTCCGGCTTTATTATAATCGTTATTTTACAATTCGGCAAGTGAGAACCGACGCGTCTTCCCTTAAACTTTTGTAAGGTGGTGCAGAACGGTCTGCTGATCGTGATGCACCTGCGCGGTGAGCGCCGGAAGAGACGAAAACTGCCGCTCGGGCCGGACCTGGAACAAAAGCTCCACGCGAAGAAACGTCCCGTACAGATTCCCCGAGAAGCCGAGCAGCGACGCTTCGGCCACCGGCCGGGGAAGCTCGTGCACCGTCGGGTGGACGCCGAGATTCACCGCTGTCGGGAATTTTCCGTTTTCGCCCGCGTCGGCCCAGCCGCCATAGACGCCGAAGGCCGGAACGAGAAGATCGGGCGCCAGGGTGAGGTTCGCCGTCGGAAAGCCGATGGTGTGGCCGCGATTGTCCCCGTGCTGGACGATGCCGGAGATGATGTGCCCATGTCCGAGAAAGCGCACCGCCTCTTCCATCCGGCCCGCTTTGAGAAGCTGCCGCAGATACGTCGAGCTCACGGTAATGCCGTCCAGCTTCACCTCGCCGATGACATCGCAGCCAAGGCCGAGCGAGAGGCATTTTTTTTGCAGCTTTTCCGCATCGCCGAGGCCGCGGGCTCCAAAATGGTAGTCGTGCCCGCAGACCAGATGGCAGGCGTTAAGCTCCTTGACGAGATAATCCTCGACAAAGCTCTCCCACGGCTGGTTCATCATCGCCCGGTCAAAATGGCAGAAGATGACGTCCTCGATGCCGTAGAGCGACTGCATGAGGTGCTTTCGCTCGTCCATGGTGTTCAGAAGCTCGGTGGGCGTCCCGAAAACCAGATTGTCCGGGTGCAGGTCAAAGCTCATCGCAGACGGGACTGCGCCAAGCTCTTTTGCACGCTCCGTTGTTTTTTTCAGCAGTGCGCCGTGGCCGATGTGTACCCCATCGAAAAAGCCCAGCGCGATGACGCGTCGTTCGTTCAAATTCTGTTCCCTCAAACCTCAAAAAAGCTCTTGATCGTGGAAAGCACCGTATTTTCGACCTTTCCCAAGAGCAGAAATTCTCCTGTGATGCTGTAGACCCGGTACGTGCCGGGGGCAAAGTGCCAGTCCTTCACCTGTGCGCCGTGGCGCAGCTTTTCCGCCTGTCCGAGCTCGACGATGAGAGGCGGGAACTTTGAAAACAGCGCGTCGACCGGCAGTAAAAGCTCCTGCGGGTCGTTTTCCTTCGCAAACTCCAGAAGCTGCGGCAAAGTGATTGCCTGCTGCAAGGTGAACATCCCCGCCTTCGTCCGGCGAAGAGACGACATGCACGCGCCGCAGCCGAGCTTGCGGCCAATATCGTGGCAGAGCGTGCGGACATACGTGCCCTTGGAGCAGCGCACACGAATCGTGTAGTCGCAGCCCGCGCCATCCAGCAGCTCGAGCTCGAAGATCGTGATGCGCCGGGGCTTTCTTTCGACCTCGACGCCTTTGCGTGCAAGCGTGTAGAGCTTCTGCCCGTTTACCTTGATGGCCGAAAACATGGGCGGAAGCTGTTCAATTTCTCCCGTGAAGGTTTTCAGCGCGGCCTCTACGTCTTCCCGCGTGACCGTGACGGGGTTTTCTTCCAGAACCTCGCCCGTCGTGTCCTGCGTGTTGGTGACGGTGCCGAGCTTTAACCCGGCAATATATTCTTTTTCCGCGGACTCGAAAAATTCGACCCCGCGCGTGGCTCTTCCCACAAAGACCGGCAGCACGCCCGTCGCCATCGGGTCGAGCGTTCCGCCGTGGCCGATGCGCTTTTCATGGAACACGCCGCGAAGCTTCGCCGCCACGTCCTGGCTCGTCCAGCCGTCCGGCTTGTCGATGATCAAGATTCCGTTTGCCATATTATCGCTCCCGGATGATCCCGCGCTGCGCAAGAAGCGACAAGATCGCGTGCCGCGCTCCAACGATGCCGCCCGGAACCGTTGCGCCCGCAGCCGCCGCGTGTCCGCCGCCGCCAAGCGCTTTGCAAAGCTCGGACGCGTTGTAGTTTTCGGACGTGCGCAGAGAAATTTTCCCGCCGCCATCTTCGACCTCGCGGATCATGATGCCGATCTGCACGCCCTCAATCGAGCGGGCAAAGCCCGAAATGGAGTCGACGTCGTCTTCCGAGATATGAAGCTCCTCCAGAAGCGACTTCGGCATCGTACAAAGCCCGACCAGACCGCCGCCGTAGAGCTCGATGGAGTCCGTCAGCCGCGCCTCCAATTGCAGCCGCGCAAAGCTCTTCGTGTCGAAAAACGCCTTGTTGATGGGATACACGTCCGCACCCGCCGCGATGAGCTTCGCCGCCGCCTCGTGCGTTTTTTCCGTTGTGTTGGAGTACTTGAAGCAGCCGGTGTCCGTCGAGACGGCGAGATACAGCGCCTCGGCGATTTTTTTCGTGACGGGAATTCCGAGCTCCTCCAGAAGCTCCAGAATGATCTCCCCGCACGCGGCGCTCTCGGGCTGCACGAGCTTGGGAACATCCAAATCATTGCTCCCGTGGTGGTCGATGGCAAAGGCGAGCTTATCTCCCAGCTTCTGCTCCTCCGCGTCAAAGCTGAGAAGGCCTGTCGACGCCATATCCACCGAGATCACCGTCGCGTTTTCCGGGCAGGTATCGATGCCGAGCCCTTCTGCAAACGGCGAAAGCTTCGGCGTCAGCTGCCGGTTCCGGAGCACCCACGCCGATTTTCCCATCGCGCGAAGGCCAAGGCACAGTCCCGCGGCGCTTCCGATGGCGTCTCCGTCCGGACGGCGGTGGGTCAGGATGACGAAATTGTCGTTTTCGCGCAGAAGCTGCGCCGTTTCACGCCTCGTCATTGCCTTCTCCCGTCTTTTCCTTCTGCTCGTGTTCGAGCTTCGACAGAAGGTCAAACATGTGAGCGCCGTATTTGAGCGAGTCGTCCAGCTCGAAGACGAGCTCGGGCGTATAGCGAAGCTGCAAGCTGCTGCCGAGCTCCCGGCGCAGCCAGCCGCCCGCGGATTTGAGCCCGCGCATCGCGTCCTTCTGCTTTTCCTCGTCCATGACGCTGATATAGATTTTGCTGTAGCGAAGATCCGGCGTGGTGTCGACGCGGGTGATGGAGATGAGCGTCTGCACACGCGGGTCCTTCAGAGAGCGGATCAGATCGGACAATTCGCGCTGAATTTCCTCGTTGATCCGTCCAATTCGATTGGAAGCCATAGTACCTCCTCCAGAGAAGTAACAGGTAAAAGTGAACAGGTAAGAGGTGATGTGCCGCGCCGTGCGCGGCGATCGAAATCGCGCCGCTGTGCGGCACACCACACGGATTCACGATTGCCTTTTGCTTATACTTTAATCTGCTCCATGACGAAGCACTCGAAGATGTCGCCCTCTTTAATATCGTTATATTTCTCGATCGACATGCCGCACTCGTAGCCGGCGGCGACCTCCTTGACGGAGTCCTTGAAGCGCTGCAAAGAGCCGAGCTTTCCTTCGTGGATGACGATATTGTCGCGCAGGACACGAACAGACGCGTCGCGCGTGATTTTGCCGTCTTTGACATAGCAGCCCGCGATCGTGCCGATGGCGGAGACCTTGTAGGTCTGGCGGACCTCGGCGTGGCCGATGATGGCCTCGCGGAACTTGGGCGCCAGCATACCCTTCATGGCGTCGCCGATTTCGTTGATGGCGTCATAGATAACGCGGTACATCCGCATATCGACCTTGTCGCGCTTCGCGGCCGCCTGCGCCAGATCGTTGGGCCGGACGTTGAAGCCGACGACGATGGCGTTGGAGGTGGAGGCCAACAGGATATCGGACTCGTTGATCGCGCCGACACCCGCGTGGATAACCTTGACGCGCACTTCCTCGTTCGAAAGCTTCTCGAGAGACGCCTTGACCGCCTCGGCCGAGCCCTGCACGTCTGCCTTGACGATGAGGTTGAGTTCCTTCATTTCGCCTTCCTGGAGCTTGGAGAACAGGCTCTCAAGCGTGACCTTCTGGTTGAGCTTGTTGGCCTCGTCCTTGATCTTCTGCTTGCGCTGCTCCACGAGCTGGCGCGCCATGCGCTCGTCGGCGACGGCGTTAAACTCATCGCCCGGCGCGGGCACTTCGGTAAGACCCGTGATCTCGACCGGGATGGAGGGGCCGGCGTCCTTGACCTGAAGGCCCTTGTCGTTCGTCATGACACGCACGCGGCCAACGGCGGTACCCGCGATGATGATGTCGCCCTGATGGAGCGTGCCGTTCTGGACGAGAAGCGTCGCGATGGGGCCTCTGTTCTTGTCGAGCCGCGCTTCGAGCACGCAGCCCTTGCCGGCTCTGTTCGGGTTGGCCTTGAGCTCCTGCATTTCGGCGGTGAGCAGGACGGTTTCCAGAAGATCGTCGATGCCGTCGCCGGTTTTCGCGGAAATTTTGCAGACCTCGGTCTCGCCGCCCCATTCCGCGGGCGTCAGGCCGTGCTCGGTCAGCTGGGTGAGAATGCGGTCGGGATTTGCCCCGTGCTTATCCATCTTGTTGACGGCCACGATGATGGGGATGTTCGCGGCCTTGGCGTGGTTGATGGCCTCGATGGTCTGCGGCATGATGCCGTCGTCGGCGGCCACAACGAGAATCGCGATATCGGTGCACATCGCGCCTCTGGCTCGCATTTCGGTAAAGGCCGCGTGGCCCGGCGTGTCGAGGAAGGTGATGGGCTGGTCTCCGACCTTCACGGTGTAAGCGCCGATGTGCTGGGTGATGCCGCCGGCTTCTCCCGCCGCGACCTTCGCGTGACGGATATAGTCAAGCAAAGACGTTTTGCCGTGGTCGACGTGGCCCATGACGACGATGACGGGCGGACGGGTGACGAGCTCTTCTGCCGTATCCTCGTGATCGTCAAAGAGCTTTTCTTCGATCGTGACGACGACCTCGTGCTCGACCTTGCAGCCGAGCTCGACGGCGACAAACTCCGCCGTGTCAAAGTCGATGGTCTGGTTGACCGTGGCCATCACGCCGTTTTTGAGCAGGCACTTGATGACCTCCGCCGCGGTCTTCTTCATGCGCGAAGCAAGGTCGCCGACGGTAATTTCGTCCGGGATCTTGACGACCAGCGGGGCCTTTTTCGCGATCTCGAGCTGAAGGCGGCGCATCTTCTCCTGCTCCTCCGAGCGGTTCTTGGTGCCGAACTTCTTGGCCTGCTGCTTCTTGTTCTTGTTGCCGATCTTCTGCTTGCCGCTCGAGTAGTTCTGCACGCGCTCGGAGACAAGGGAATCGACGCGGTCGTCGTAGCGGTCGGCATTGACGGTGACGGCGCTGGTGTCGATGACGCGGCGTTCGCGCTTGCGCTCGGGCTGCGGCTGCTTGGGCTGCTGGGCGGCCGGTGCGCTCTGGGTCTGCTGCGGAGCGGGAGCGCTCTGCTGCGGACGCGGGGATTGATTCTGCGTCTGGCGCGGCTGGAAGGGCTGACCCTGCGGGCGCTGGCCGTTCTGGCTGCGGTTGTTGTTGAAATTGCCGTTCGGGCGGCCGCCCTGATTCTGCTGCTGGCGCGGCTGGGCGCTTTGCTGCGGGGCGGCGTTCGTCTGCGGTGCGGCAGCGGTCTGCTGCGCAGCGGGCTTGGGCTGCTCGGCGGGCTTGGCTTCCTCGGGCTTTTTCTCGTTTGCCGTCGCGAAGACCTCGGCGATGGAACCGATCTGGTTTGTCGCCGTGATATAGTCGAAGATCACGTTCAGCTGATCCTCCGACAGGTTCTGTGAGCTGCTCTTGGGCTTATCGAAGAATTTTCCTACAATTTCGATGAGGTTCTTGGCCGGCATACCAAAATCGTCGGCCACCTCTTTAATTTTCTGCTTGATCTCAATACTCATACAGCCACCTCCATTACTTTTTACCAAATCTCACGTTTTTCCGGTGCGCCTTTTCCTCCTGGCGGCGCTTGCTGACGCGCTCAGTCTGACGCGAAAGCTCCTGCAAAATGTCCGGATGCTTTTCTGCCAGCTCCGGCAGCGCCTCCAGAAACGCCTTTGCAAACGGAGCGTCCGTCAGCACGCACAGTGCGCACGCGTTGCAGCCGAGGCCGTCTCCAAGCTCGTCCTTTGTAAACGGCAGGCAGACGTATGCGGGCTTTCCGCTGCGGCAATACGATCTTGCGCGGCGGAAGGTGTGGTCGCCCGCGTCCTTCGCGATGAGAAGCAGCCTTCCCTTTCCGCTGCGGCAGGCGATCCCGCAGGGCTCTTCTCCAATTTCCAGCTTCCGCGCCCGCCGGGCAAGGCCCAGAAGCAGCAGCGCCTTGTGTTCTGCGTCATTCATGCGGCTGCGCCTCCATTGCCTGCACGAGGCCGTCCAAAACCTCCTGCGGAATTTTTACGTCAAAGGCCCGCTCGAGCGCTTTGGCGCGGATCGCCTTTTTCAGGCACTCCGGGTCCGGGCAGAGGTAAGCGCCGCGGCCGGGGGCTTTCCCGCGGAAATCCAGACTGATTTCTCCCTCCGGGCTCTTGACCACGCGGATGAGTTCCTTCTTGGGCCGCATTTCTCGGCAGCCGACACACTGCCGCATGGGAATTTTCTTTTGCATCGGGGCTCAATACCTCCTTCCGGGTAAAAACGGTTATTCTGCCTCTTCCGGCTTTGCTTCCGGTTCTTCCGCGGGCGCTTCTTCCTGCGCCGTTTCAAACTCCGCGGCCTGGGAGGCGGGCTTGATATCGATCTTATAGCCGGTGAGTCTCGCGGCAAGACGCGCGTTCTGGCCTTCCTTGCCGATGGCAAGCGACAGCTGATCGTCCGGGACGATGACGCGGCAGGCCTTCTGCATACCGGGAAGCACCGTCACGGAAACGACGTCTGCCGGGCTCAGGGCCGCGGCCACGAATTTGGCCGGATCTTCCGACCAGACGATGATGTCCATCTTCTCGCCGTGCAGCTCGTCGACCACCGCGCCGACTCTTGCGCCTCTGGTGCCGACGCACGCGCCGACGGGATCGATGTTTTCCTGCGTGGCGGTGACGGCGATCTTCGTGCGCGAGCCTGCCTCACGGGCGATGGACTTGACCTCGACAAGGCCCGACGCGATTTCGGGGACCTCGAGTTCAAAGAGCCGCTTGACAAGACCCGGGTGCGTTCTCGAAACGATGACCTGCGGGCCTCTTGTGGACCTGCGGACCTCCACGACGTAGACGCGGATCATGTCGCCCTCGCGGTAGCTCTCGCCCTTGACCTGCTCGGAGGCGGCCAGCATCGCGTCGGTGCGGTCGTTGGTGTTGCCGCCGAGACGGATGGTCATGTCGCCGGAGTCGGGCGCGATGCGAAGAACGGAGCCGGTGAGAATTTCGTGCTCCTTGGAGGAGAACGTGTCGAAGATCATGCCGCGCTCTGCCTCGCGGATGCCCTGAATGATGACCTGCTTGGCGGTCTGGGCGGCGATGCGGCCGAAGTTCTGCGTGCGCACGTCGACGTTCACAAGGTCTCCGAGCTCGGCGTGCTTGTTGATCTTCCGCGCTGCGTCGAGGGAAATTTCGGTCGCGGGCGTGAGCACGTCGTCGACGACCTCCTTCTGCACATACATCTTCAGGTCTCCGTCTTCAACCTCGACGAACACGTTGTCGGTGTAGCCTTCCTTGTCCTTTTTATAGGCCGCGACGAGGGCCTGCGTGATCTTGTCGATCATGTACTGCTGCGGAATGCCGCGCTCTTTTTCCAGCTGCGCCAGCGCCGCGAAAATTTCAGCGTTCATGGTTTTCTGTACTCCTCCTTAAAACTCCACATACAGCCGCACCAGCGCGGCCTCATTTTTCTCAAAGCGAACCGTCCTGCCATGGGCGTCCAGCGTCACCGCGCCGTCGTCGTAGCCTGTGAGCGTGCCGACCACTTCCTTTTTGCCGTCCACGGGCTTATAGAGCTTCACAAGCACCGTCGAGCCCATAAACTGCTCGAAATCGCCGGGACGCTTCAAAACGCGCTCGAGACCCGCCGAGCAGACCTCGAAGCTGTAGCTGTCGGGGATGGGGTCTTTTTCGTCGAGGATCGGGTCGACCGCGCGGGAAATGGCCTCGCAGTCGTTGATGTCGACGCCGCCGGGCTTGTCGATATACAGCCGCAAAAACCAGTCTGCGCCCTCGCGGACGTATTCCACATCCCACAGCGAGCACCCG